>NZ_MUET01000006.1:0-75412 GCF_001995685.1 Salinivibrio sp. IB282
GCGCCATCCGTTTACGGGCACAGTGAAAGTGTATAGCAATCGCTTTAAACCCGCGAAGGTGGTGATGTCGCGCAGCGTTGATAACCGCATTCAACAACGTATCAAAAACGTATTTCCACATCAGTCATTCAAATAGCATCAGATTACACGCCGTGCTGGACAAGGAGCGATGTGATAAGCGAGAAACGCCATATCGCTCCTGTCTTAACGCACACCTTAAAGTGCGCATTATATATATTATGTTAAATAATGGTTTGAGGTCTGACGTTGGACACTGTTTTTGCTCGCCCAGCACTATTCGCTTGCGCTGCCATTAAACGTAATTAGCTATTTACCATAAAATAGCTAATTACTACTTCCTTTAATCTTGATTATTCCAAATGAATTGGCCTAAATCGATTCAAGTCAGCGGTAATTAGTGGACAGATCTAATGGCTGATGGACATGCAGTACGGCGGTAAGGCTCGCGGCTCTAATAGGTTTAGTCACAAAGTCGTCCATGCCGGCACGGACACACCGTTGTTTGTCTTCATCCATCGCATTAGCCGTTAACGCAACAATTGGACGTTTAAATCCAGACGCGCGCAGTGCTTTGGTGGCTGCGATGCCATCCATTACGGGCATCGACATGTCCATGAGCACAAGATCGAATTCTGTTTGTTCAACCCGTGCCAGAGCCTCTTCGCCATTGGATGCGAGCGTCACGGTATGGCCTTGTTTTTCAAGCATTAACCTCACCACCATTTGATTAGCGCGGCTATCTTCGGCGACCAATATCGACATAGGCTGCACGGCATCAGCCGGGACATTGGGCGGTGCTTGGTACTTTTCTGCATCTTGAGGTGTTTCGACAATCGGCAAGCGAACGCAGAAGTCAGTTCCCTGATAAGGCTCACTTTCTACGTGAATACTGCCCCCCATCATCTCTACCAGTTTTTTGCAAATGGATAATCCGAGGCCGGTACCACCAAAGCGGCGAGTAATGCTGCCATCCGCTTGAGTAAAAGGCTCAAAGATTCGATCAATCTGCTTTTCGTCGATACCGATTCCTGAATCTCTCACCCATAGCTCAAGGCGCTCACCATGAGCGTCAAGTGACACTGTCACCCCGCCACGGTCCGTGAATTTTAAAGCATTGGCCACCAAGTTAAGCAGTATTTGCGTAAAGCGGTTCTCGTCCATAAACAAGGTGTTAGGTACAGAAGGAGAGACACTGACAGAGAGGTTAATGCGCTTTTTATCAGCCCGCTCAATCAACTGTTGATAGACATTCGACACACTATCGCTGGGCTTCATCAATGAGGGAGAAAGTGAAAAGCGGTTAGACTCAATTTTAGACAAATCTAGCACATCGCTGATCAATGTCAGCAATAACTGAGCAGATTTATCCATTTGCCCTACCCACTGCGTTTGCTCTTGCGTCAATGAAGAGTGTTGCAACGCATCGATCAATCCCAAAACAGCATTGAGTGGTGTGCGGATCTCGTGGCTCATGACCGCAAGGAATTGCGACTTGGCATTATTCGCCAACTCAGCTTGCTGACGCGCCTGCTGCAATTCAACGACGCGACGTTTGGTCGCGGTGATATCTTTAGCCGTCCCCCGATAACCTGCAAGTTCACCGCGTTTATTGTAGCAAGGACGGCCTGATAGACTGACCCAATAATCATGGTGACGAGACGCTATATGCCACTCAATATCGCTAAAGGCTTTTTCTGTATATATGTACGCTTCTAACGTCGTTTTTAATTCGGCATCTGWTTTGAGCTTTGCCAGCAAGGCTTCAGCATCAATGTCGGTATCAGTATTGGGTGACGACAGGTAAGTCAGTTGAAATTGGTTATCGAGCTCCCAAAACCAATCACTGGCTGTTTGGGCAAAGTCTTGAAAGCGCTGGCGGCTAGCATTCAGTTCCTGGGTGCGACTCCCCACTAATGCATGGAGGCGATGGCGGTAGTCGATATCCATAATGGTCCGCTCAATCAAGGGGCGAAACCGGTCGATAACTTGCTGAGCTTCGTTATTAAATGCATCACGGCGGTGTGACAGTAAAATAAGCATGACTTCACTGTCATTGACCGTCAGCCCGCTAATCAGCGCAGTGCCTTGTAAATAACTGGCATATTGATGCGTTAAGCAATGCAGCTCTTTCACCATGCCAGGTTTATAGATAGCAACCGTTTCGCCACTCACACAGCGGCGAAACACATCCCCTGTTTGCCAAGTGACGGTTTCGAGCAAGCGTTCAGTCGAGACTAAACAGCGAAACGCATCTTCTGTTTCTCGGTTACGGCTTAGCGCCACGGCGCTATCAAAGCTGACATACCGGCGGATCACATCAAGTAAGGAAGCAAAAATATCGGTTTTTGACGTCGCTTCCGTCATGGCTGAGATCGCCGATAAAATTGCGTCGTTTTCTTCCCTTAAACGCTTTTCTCTTGCTTCAACACGACTGAGTTCAAATAAGGTTTCTTGTAAAGATTCAGAGTCTGAACGTTCAAAGGTCGATACGCGTTTCGACGTCATGATTAATCCTTATGAAATAACACAGCCGAGATCATTAAATTACCGTGGGACAATTCCCCACCCTTAAACAGGCCTTGTTCACCAAAGGTAAACGGGCATACAAACGGCGCAGTGTATAAGGCCGTGTTGATATTGTCGGCGACTTGATCCAGGCGATCTTTGACGTGAAGCATACACCCTGCACAATAAATCGCTAGCCCACCAAGAGGTTGAGGTGTCCGCAATGCATGATCGTTTGCCGATTCCACGACTCGACTTGCACGGGCGATTAACCCTTCACTGGTGCCTGTCATAAAGTGTGCGGTTTGCCCAACGGCGATTTGCGAGAAGAGCTCCATGTGTCCGTCTTGGTTCACAAACATGGGGTGTGACAAGGTGTAATAGGGTAAGCCGTGTATCTTGCCCGTTTGTGTCCCGAGCGGATACAAGGTTGATCGCGCAAATAACGAATCATCTAAGTCTAGCGTCTGCCCTGTTTCTTCTTCGTACCAGTCTCTATAAACCACCGATGCGGGTTTGTGATCCAAACTCACTAAGGTGCGACCACGTACCTCTGTAACGATGGCCTTCTTCGTTGTGGCGGCATAACCGGAGTGGAATGAATAGCTCACCCGTGCGGTTGGATAAAAAACACTGATTGCGATGCCAGACTGCGCGGTTTGCTTGTTATCGAAAATGGCCCATCGTCCGCCGACGGTGTCGGCCGCCGCTGACCCACCTATCACCGGAACCGATACGCCCAACTCTTCGCGAATAGCAGCTAACGTCGTCTCCTCATCCCCTGGTGTACTGTGTAAAGCGATGAGTTTGGGAAGTTCACCACAACGGCCGCTCTCTTCTATGGCTTGATTAAGCGCAATACGTGCTGAATCGCGTATTGGGCGATGGGCTTGATGTGGCACAAGGGATGTACCGTAACTCCCCTTTTCATCATTGCAAGCCCACACTGCGGCTGTTGGCCCTTCGATGTAACCGGCTTGCGTCATGACACCACCGCAGGTCGTACAACCTATCAATGGCACGCTAGGAAAGAGTGCAACCATTGCTCGCTGAAGTGCATCAACATCGTATTGCTCCGTGCAGTAGACCATTAAAAGCCTCGGTGCGCTTAAGCGGCTCAATAACGTGCGCGCCAGTGTTTGCGCGGCGTCCACTGCGTCTGGTTGTTGTGTGCATGCTGTGGCTATTTTCATCTTAACGTTCGTTATTGTTTTCGCTATTTATCACGATTTTAATGATACTTGTATCAGGCAATCAAATCATTGCGCTACCCACTGAAATCGCGCTTGAAATCACGTATTCTATCACTTCATTTATATCGCTAGAGCGCTCAACATGGATTGTCGACCCGTTGCGTTATTCGGTGGGGCCTGCACCTTAGGTGCCACTATCGCCTATCAATTAGCCGCGAAAGGCTATACCCCTGTTATTATCGATCATAATCAAACGACAGCGCTCGACATTGTCGCTCATGATCCCCGAGTCAGGTTTAAAGAAGCCCCTGCGCTCACGCAAGATACGCTCCAAGTCACGCTTGATCAGTGTACTGCGCAACTCTCCCCTTTTATCGGTGCCGTTATCGTCTCTGAGCTCGGGCATGCCTATATACAATCGCTGGGGATTGATGGGTTAGATACGTTTTGTCAGGTGGAGGCTCGTTGTGTCGTTATTGCTACAAACAGGCACCTGGGTAGCGTGTCTCTCAATGACAAGCCGGCTACAAATCGCCTGCAACGGATTAACAGTATAAGTTTCTGGTCGGATCACAATATTAACACTGATGTGGAAACATTACCGTCGCGTAAAAAGAGCGAAGTTTTATCTCCTTTGGTATGCTTTCTTTTGAGTGATGAGTCAAATAGCATTAACGATCAAGAGTTTAAGATTAAGCTGTAACAAGATAAAAAAGGAAACACTCATAAATAAGCATTTCCTTTTATAATCGTCATAAACGAAAAAAAATAATCTTTAAACCGCAGTTTTTCACTCGCTTTTAGGGTAATTAAATTTAAATTGATATTGATCAAAGACAAGGTTAAAGCTCATGGCGTCGCGAGGTAAATCTTGTGTTTTCCATTGCCAAGTCAGCGTGATCTTCTCCCCATCTCGGTCCTGCTGATCGCTAATTTCGATCTGCTTATTCCCTTCCTCTCCCCAATAAGCCAAGTGTGGCTTTTGGTCTGAAGTGGCTGAAAATATTACACTATCATGCTCTTTTCTCCATGAGAATGCTATCGCTTGCTGAGATTGTGACGTGCCACAAAATCCACGCTCCCCTTCACAGTCTATAATGGTCAATCCGGGTGTATAGACCAGCGTCCTCCAGAAGAAAGCAACCACTAAAAGTGTAAGCATAACGATAATTTGCGCGAGTCGTCCTCGAGTGAGTTTTTCTGCTGCCATGGGTAGCTTTCTCCGTGTTACAGAGGTCAAAGTTTTATAAGAAAGGTAGGTAAGCCGCACTAAGTGTGTGGGTTAGACCCTGTTTTTTAACCAGTATCTACAGTATGATTCTGGTCGAAAATGCCATTTTTACAAAGAAATAGCAACGGAGTGTGCAAAGTGGTTAAAAACCATACGCAACGGGGCGTTTTCTTAAAAATGGTATGTTAACAGGCGAAGCGGAGGCTTCGTCCGTATCAAACGTGAGTGTAGTTAACTAAAAGTGGAAGCATGCAATATGAGCCAAGTTAAGCAGCTTGAACAAGACTACAACTACCGCGTTGTCCGCTTATTTACTCTAACAACCATTTTGTGGGGTATTGTGGGCATGGCTGTAGGTGTACTTATTGCCGCTCAATTAGTGTGGCCTGCACTGAACTTTGATATTCCGTATTTGACGTATAGCCGTTTGCGTCCACTGCATACTAACGCAGTGATCTTCGCATTCGGTACCAGTGCGTTGTTTGCAACCTCTTATTATGTTGCGCAGCGAACTTGTCAAACACGGTTGTTCGGAGGGAAGTTAGCAGAGTTCACCTTCTGGGGTTGGCAAGCCATTATCCTTTCTGCAGCCATCTCGCTGCCAATGGGATACACCACCTCTAAAGAGTACGCGGAACTAGAGTGGCCAATTGATATCGCCATCGCGGTGGTATGGGTCGCATACGCTATCGTGTTCTTTGGCACGCTTATCAAGCGTARGACGTCACATATTTATGTGGCCAACTGGTTCTTCGGTGCCTTTATTCTGACCATCGCGGTGTTGCACATCGTTAACAGCATGGCAATCCCTGTTTCACCGATGAAGTCTTACTCTATCTATGCTGGCGCAGTCGATGCGATGGTACAGTGGTGGTACGGACATAACGCGGTTGGTTTCCTGCTAACAGCAGGCTTTCTGGGTATGATGTACTACTTCGTTCCCAAGCAAGCGGGACGCCCTGTTTACTCTTATCGACTCTCCATCGTCCACTTCTGGGCATTGATTTCTCTCTATATCTGGGCGGGTCCTCACCACCTTCATTACACGGCACTACCCGACTGGACGCAGTCACTGGGGATGGTGATGTCGTTAATCTTGTTTGCACCTTCGTGGGGCGGGATGATTAACGGTATTATGACGTTATCAGGTGCGTGGCATAAACTCCGCTATGATCCCATCTTGCGCTTCCTTATTGTGTCTTTGTCATTCTATGGCATGTCCACGTTTGAAGGCCCAATGATGTCGATCAAGACAGTTAACGCCTTGTCGCATTACACCGATTGGACAATCGGTCACGTTCATTCCGGTGCACTTGGTTGGGTTGCGATGGTCTCTATCGGCTCCATCTACCACTTGATTCCAAAACTGTTTGGTCAAGAGCGTATGTACTCGGTGTCTTTGGTGAACGTACACTTCTGGCTTGCCACGATTGGTACCGTACTCTACATCGTTGCCATGTGGATTTCTGGTGTGATGCAAGGTCTGATGTGGCGCGCTGTCAACACTGACGGTACGTTGACATACAGCTTTGTGGAGTCATTGGAAGCCTCCTACCCGTTCTACTTCGTCCGCTTTATCGGCGGTGCGATTTTCCTATCAGGCATGTTCTTGATGGCTTACAACGCATATAAAACAATTCGTGCGCCTGAAGCTAGCTTGAAATCGCTTGAGCCTGCGGTGTAAGGAGGACGATTAAATGAGTTCAAATCGCCACGAGATAGTAGAAAAAAACACAGGTTTGCTAGCGATTTTGATCATCGTTGCAATCAGCTTTGGTGCATTGGTGGAGATAACGCCATTGATTTACCAAAAGCAAACCACTGAACCGGTAGATAACCTTCGTCCGTACACAGCGTTAGAAATGGAAGGACGTGACATCTACATCCGTGAAGGGTGCAACGTTTGTCACAGTCAAATGGTTCGTCCATTTCGTGCTGAAACCGAGCGTTACGGTCACTATGCCGTCGCAGGAGAAAGTGTTTGGGAGCACCCTTTCTTATGGGGCTCTAAGCGTACTGGTCCTGACCTTGCCCGAGTTGGGGATCGTTACTCTGACGAATGGCACCGCGTTCACTTAATTAATCCACGTGACGTAGTACCTGAATCGAACATGCCTGGCTTCCCTTGGTTAGCAGAGAACAAGCTAGATGGGGAAACAACGGCCGCGAAGCTGAAGTTATTCCGTGACCAATTTGGTGTGCCATACACCGATGAGGACATCGAGAATGCTAAGGCAGCGGTTGAAGGTAAAACGGAGATAGAAGCGTTGATTGCTTATCTTCAGTCACTAGGTCACGCAATGAAGTAATAAGGAGGGCCTATGGATATCGGCACCTTTCATAGTATCTGGACAGTTGTCCTATTTGTGAGCTTCATTGGGATCGTTGTTTGGGCTTATAGCAAACGTCGCAAAAAGCACTTTGATGAAGCGGCTAACCTGATTTTCGACGATGAGGAGAACAATCAGGATAAGTCCAATCACAAGACAGGAGATAATCGCTAATGAGTACGTTTTGGAGTATCTTCGTAACAGTCATCGTACTCGGCACGATTGCTGGCTGTGCTGCTCTTATCATTTGGACAACCAAAGATAAAATGGGCGTCGCAGAAGGCGATGACATGGGTCACGAGTATGATGGTATTCGTGAACTCAATAACCCACTGCCTAAGTGGTGGTCGTATATGTTTTGGGCAACCCTGGTGTTCGGCTTAGGGTATCTTATCCTCTATCCGGGGCTGGGTAACTTTGCCGGCGTGTTAGGGTGGAAAAGTTCGTACCAAGACGTAAGCAGTGTCGAGGAGTCGCGTGAGTTAATGGCAAAAGCGCAAGAAGCGCAGCACATTAACCAATATGCGATGGAGCTCGAGGCGGCTGACAAGGTATTTGGTGAAGCATTCCGCAAACTGGCGTACCAAGAAGATGGCAAATCATTGCGCCCGATTACTCAAATCGCACGTAATGAAGAAGCTTTAAAGGTTGGTCAACGTTTGTTTAGCCAAAACTGCGCGGCCTGTCATGGATCGGATGCGCGCGGTCAGGCTGGTTTCCCGAACCTTACCGACGATGCGTGGTTGTATGGTGGCGAGCCTGAAACCATTAAAGCCACGCTTCTCCATGGCCGAAAAGGCAACATGCCAGCTTGGTTAGATACCATGGGTGAAGACGGCGTGAAAGAAGTTGCGGCTTATGCGCTGAGCTTGTCAGGCCGTAAAGTGGATCCGCAAATGGCTGCTAAGGGTAAATCTCGCTTTGTTGTATGTGCCGCATGTCACGGCACGGACGGCAAAGGTAATCCTGCCTTTGGTGCGCCGGATTTAACTGACAATATCTGGCTATATGGTGGCTCTCGCCGCGCGGTTGAACAAACCATTCGTGGTGGTCGTCAAGGCGTGATGCCCGCGTGGGAAGCTCACCTTGGCGAAGAAAAAATTCAGATACTCTCTGCCTATGTATGGCGTTTGAGTAATCCTGAAGTAGAATAAGCACTTAGGTGTGATACACAGCCCCTGCTTGCAGGGGCTTGTTAAATGTAAATGCTCAAACCGAGGAGCTTCTGATGGTAACACCCTGGTACAAGCAGTTTTGGCCTTGGTTCCTGATTGCCCTTCCCGCTTCTGTTGTCGTCGCGAGTTTGTTAACTGTGACCGTCTTTTCAATGAACTCTGTGTCTCTCGTGGCAGAGGATTACTATAAGAAAGGCAAAGCGATCAATGTTGATCTCTCCAAGCTGAAAGTCGCGGCACAGCTAGGTGTTTCAGCGCAACTGTCGTCAAGCAACCAAGCAATCGCGATAACACTAGATAAAGGTGATCTCGCGTCATTTCCTGCGCTTAAGGTGCATATTCAGCACCGAACACTCGAGCGAAAAGATGTGAATGTGATGGTAAACCCAAACCAAGCAGGGGTTTATCATATCGATCTGGCTGAGCCAATATCTGGGCCCTGGTTTATCGAAATCACTTCATTCGATAAGCAATGGAAAGTTCACGGTCGTGTCGATTTCCCTGTCTCAACTCCCCTGACGTTAAGCGGTAAGCAGTAACCATGACCACATCCYGTTATCACTGTGGTGATCCTGTACTGACAGGAGACACCTACCAAGTAGTGATCTTCGATAAACCCCGCCTTATGTGTTGCCCTGGCTGCCAAGCCGTGGCAACCACGATCGTAGACAGTGGTTTGAGTTCTTATTATCAATATCGGACAGAGAACGCCGATAAGGCCGACTTGGTCCCCGAAGAGCTCAAAGCACTGACCCTATACGATAATCAAGATGTACAACAAGAGTTTGTCCGCGATGTGGCAGACCAAAAAGAGGTGACGTTGTCACTTGATGGTGTCTCCTGCGCCGCTTGTGCGTGGCTGATTGAAAAGCAACTGCAGCGTACCACGGGTGTCACACATATTCAGGTCAACACTACCACGAACCGCGCCCAGGTGCGTTGGGATGAGAATGAAACCTCCCTGAGTACGGTACTCACACACATTCATCATCTAGGTTATAAAGCGGCACCTTTTGAGGCCGACAAGCAAGAACAACAATAYCATCGCAACATGAAGCAGTACTTATACCGATTGGGTATTGCTGGCTTAGCCACCATGCAGGTCATGATGTTAGCGGTGGCGATGTACTTCGAAGTGTTTGGCGATATGGACGAAACCTTTCGCAATTACTTCCGGTGGATAAGTTTAATCTTCGCGACGCCTGTCTTGCTTTATTCCGCGTTACCTTTTTATATCAATGCGTGGCGCAACCTTAAGGCACGCACACTGGGCATGGATGTCCCCGTTTCTATTGCTTTGTTATTCGCCTATTTTTCTAGCTTGTATGCGACCGTTACCGGAAAAGGAGAAGTGTTTTTCGAATCGGTGGCGATGTTCACCTTCTTCTTATTGCTCGGGCGTTTTCTGGAAATGCGCGCACGCCGTACCGCGGCGGCGGCCAGCGCTAACTTGTTAAAACTGGTCCCCAAAATGGCGCGTCGTCTTAACGGTGAAGCCGTGCCCGCTAACAGTCTTAAAGAAAACGATCAAATTCGTGTGTTGCCCGGTGAGCCCTTCCCTGCCGATGGAAAAATACTGTCTGGCACGACCTCTGTCGATGAAGCCATGCTGACAGGGGAATCGCTGCCACAAACTAAGCAACTCGGTGATGCCGTTTATGCCGGCACCATGAATGTGGAAGGGAATGTCGATATATGTGTCACGAGTAATCACAAAGAGTCTCTCGTGGCTCATATTGTGCGTTTGCAAGATGAAGCTCAAATGGCAAAGCCCAAAGTAGCGGTGCTGGCAGACCATATCGCGCGTTACTTTGTCGCCGCCATCTTAATCATTTCCGCGTCGACTTGGCTCTATTGGCATGTTGTGCAACCTGGCGATGCCTTTTGGATCATGTTATCCGTGCTTGTTGCGACCTGCCCTTGCGCATTATCGCTCGCCACCCCTACGGCCCTTACTTGCTCAACATCGACCTTTGGCCAGCTCGGCATCATGTTACGCCGAGGCCACGTCTTAGAAACCTTAACCAAGGTGAATCGATTGGTGGTTGATAAAACAGGCACACTGACCGAGGGTGAGGTAAAAATTGATTCCGTCCGCGTATTTGCCGCTGACATTAGCGAACAAGCGGCCTTGAACATTGCAGCCAGCTTAGAAGGGTTTGCCAATCACCCCATCGCCAACGCGTTCCAAGCAAAAGCGACTGAGTCTCTGACAGTCAAAGCGGCGGACAACCATATTGGTCAAGGGGTAAGCGGCGAGATCAATGGCCAACAGTGGCGTATTGGTAAGGCTGCATTTGCTCTATCCTCGCCTAAAACTGAGTATGATGCCTATCCCGTCGTGCTTAGTTGCAACGGGCAAGTAGTGGCTGCGTTTTCACTGACCGATCCGATTCGGCCAAGCAGCGCACGATTAATCGCCGCATTGAGACAATCTGGCATCCAAACCACCATGCTAACCGGTGATCAGTCACGCAATGTGGAACAAGTCGCGGACACCCTTGGCATAGATTCTGTGATTTCAGGGGTATCGCCGCAAGGAAAACTGGCGTACCTTCAAAGCCTTGACGATGACACCGTGACCCTGATGGTCGGTGATGGCGTCAATGATGCGCCGGTTTTAGCCGGTGCCCACTTGTCGGTTGCGATGGGCGGAGGCACTGATATTGCTAAATCTTCCGCCGATATGGTGTTGTTGAGTGACGATTTAGAAAAACTGCTGACCGCCAGGCAGCTTGCCCAGCAAACGCGCCGTATTATCCGCGAAAACTTAATTTGGGCCTTAGGCTACAACGTTACCATTCTGCCGTTGGCGGTTATGGGCTATGTTGCCCCATACGTGGCGGTGGTAGGCATGTCAGCAAGCTCGATCATTGTGGTATCTAACTCGCTGCGCCTACTGAACAAAAAAGAGGATTAGCGTTATGGCTAGTTTGTACATTTTGATCCCTATCGCCATCATGTTGGTTTGCGTGGCGGCCGTTGTCTTTATCTGGGCGGTCAAATCTGATCAATTCGAGGATCTAGAACGGCAAGGCTCTTCGATCCTTTTTGATGAAGAAGAGCCGGAGAAAGACACAGGATCACAATCAAGCCAACCCACCGCTCCTGACGCGTCGACCCAAGATGACAAACGTTGATTTTATAGGTGCCCTCATCATTGGTCTGCTCGGGGCAGGTCACTGCTTGGGGATGTGTGGCGGGGTCGCTGCGGCTATGTCGCTTGGCATTCCTTCGCAAAAGGCCAAATGGCCATACCTTCTCTTGTATAACTTGGGGCGTATCAGCTCATATACGCTTGCTGGCGCGATGATTGGTGGCGCTGTGGCCTCGTTGCTTGCTTTGTCCGATTTAACGCAGCATCTTGCGGTATTGCGACTGTTTGCGGCCATCATGATGTTACTATTGGCAGCCTATATGGCCCAAGTATGGAATGGCCTTAGCTATATTGAGCGACTGGGTAGCAAACTCTGGCGAATTATCTCTCCGCTAACATCCAAGCTAATGCCACTGCGTTCGCCGTTATATGCCTATCCCTTTGGCCTTGTTTGGGGCTGGCTGCCCTGCGGGCTGGTTTACTCAGCGCTCAGTTGGGCTGCCGTCGCTGGCAGTGCCTCAGGCGGCGGCCTTGTAATGCTGGGGTTTGGCCTCGGAACGTTACCGGCGATGTTAACTGTTGGCGCCCTTGCAGAGCGGGTGAAGCCCATTCTTAACAACCACTTACTGCGTTTGATATGTGCCACAATGTTGGCGCTTTATGGCTTTTACACGGCCTATTCAGCACTCAAACTCCTGATATAAGGTCGACCTAGCACATAATCATGGTGTAATATGTATATTGACGTTAATCAATTTCAGGCAGGTGTATGGTGTCTAATAAGATCATCACTCGGCGGGTTCAGTCAGGCGGCTGCGCAATTCATTGTCAAGATTGCAGTATTAGCCAACTGTGCATTCCCTTTACGTTAAATGAGCAAGAGTTGGATCAACTGGATAGCATCATTGAGCGAAAAAAACCTATTCAGAAAGGCCAAGAGTTGTTCAAAGCCGGTGATAGTCTACGAGCGCTGTATGCGATTCGTTCAGGTACGGTTAAGACCTACACAATCACAGAACAAGGGGATGAGCAGATAACTGCCTTCCACCTTGCCGGCGATTTGGTAGGCTTTGATGCTATTAACGATAGTGAGCACCCCAGCTTTGCTCAAGCGCTAGAAACGTCAATGATTTGTGAGATCCCCTACGACACGCTTGATGACCTCTCTGGGAAGGTGCCTAAGCTTCGCCAGCAAATCATGCGACTAATGAGCAATGAGATAAAAGGCGATCAGGATATGATTTTGCTTTTATCGAAGAAAACGGCTGAAGAACGCTTGGCCGCTTTCYTTTATAGCCTCTCGAAGCGCTTTTCTCAGCGTGGGTTCTCTCCGCGTGAGTTCCGTCTTACCATGACACGAGGTGACATTGGTAACTACCTTGGCCTAACCGTTGAAACGATTAGTCGCTTATTAGGCCGCTTCCAAAAGTCAGAAATCTTGGCGGTCAAAGGGAAATATATCACGGTTCTAGACTTAGAAGAGCTTGCTCGTCTTGCGGATGAAGAATGCGTTGTTTAGCAGACAGAAGTAAATAAGTTGTTAATAAATGGCGCTTTATGCGCCATTTCTCTTTTTTGCTCTATGGTAAGCAATTTCTTTCGCGTGAACGGGCGAAGTAGGTTAAAGTGAAATTAACTGATGCATCTGTGCAAAGGAGGCAGATATGTCTAGGTACACGAACCTGCTCGTCGTCATTGATCCTTCCCAAGAACAACAGCCTGCACTTTCGCGTGCGGTCACGCTTAGCCAGCGAAGTGATGCAAAGGTTAAGCTTACCCTCTTTCTTGCTATTTATGATTTCTCTTACGAAATGACATCCATGCTCTCATCGGATGAGCGGCAAGCGATGCGCCAAGGTGTGATGCACCAACGTGAAGAGTGGATGAATGAGATTATTCAAACGCATCAAGCTCAAGAGTGTGAAATCGAAAAAGTCGTGGTATGGCATAATCGTCCTTACGAGGCGATCGTTGAACGCGTGCTGAGCCACCACCACGATTTGGTGGTTAAAGCGACACACCAGCACGACACTCTAGGCTCGGTCATCTTTACACCCACCGATTGGCACTTGTTACGCAAATGCCCAAGTTCAGTATTATTAGTTAAAGACCATGGTTGGCCAGATAAAGGCAAGATCGTTGCCTCTGTGCATGTGGCATCTGAAACCGAGACCCACGCTGAGCTCAACGACAAATTAGTCGATGAGGGGAATATCATGAGTGCTATGCTAGGGGCTGAGTTGCACCTGGCTAATGCCTACCCCGCCACCCCGGTGAATATTACTATCGAGCTGCCTGACTTTGATCCGACATCCTATACCGATGCGGTGAGAGGTCATCATCTCACCGCCATGAAAGCCTTGCGTCAGCGCCATCATATCGAAGAAACACGCACGCATGTCCAAGAAGGGTTGCCGGAAGATGTTATCCCCAACATTGCCCGAGAGTTGGATGCCGAGCTTGTTATTCTCGGTACCACAGGACGCACTGGTTTATCCGCGGTGTTCATTGGCAATACCGCAGAGCACATGATTGATCAACTCGACTGTGACTTACTTGCCATTAAACCTGATGGCTACATTAGCCCACTCGATCCTCGCGCTAACGATTAACCTTTCTCATTCCCTTATCTAGCAGGCAGTGGCATTCACTGCCTGCGGGTTACTGGCATTTGTGGTCAAAATCCGTATCATACCCGCCATTCATGCACACTGGCAGTGTAATGCGTTTACCTTGCCTGACAACGCGATAGTACTTATGAGCACCGAAGAGCTGAGCAAAGCACAAAAATACGGATTTAATAAACTGCAAAAGCGCATTCGTCGCAACACCGGACAAGCGATTGCCGACTTTAATATGATTGAAGACGGCGATCGCATCATGGTTTGTTTATCAGGCGGCAAAGACAGCTATACCTTGCTTGATATGCTGCAAAGCCTGCAAAAGAGCGCGCCAGTTTCATTCCAACTCATTGCGGTCAATTTAGATCAAAAGCAACCTGGGTTTCCTGAGCACATTTTGCCAGCGTATCTAGAGGGCTTGGGCGTCGAGTACAAAATTGTTGAAGAAGACACTTACTCTATCGTCAAAGAGAAAGTGCCTGAGGGCAAGACAACCTGTTCCCTATGCTCGCGACTTCGCCGCGGTATCTTATATCGCACAGCGAAAGAGCTGGGGGCGACCAAAATTGCATTGGGTCACCATCGAGACGACATATTAGAGACCTTGCTCTTAAACATGTTCTACGGCGGCAAGATGAAAGGCATGCCACCGAAGCTCGTCTCTGATAACGGCGAACATGTGGTGATCCGTCCACTGGCCTATTGCCGAGAAAAAGACATTGAGCGTTACTCAGAGCAAAAGGCTTTCCCGATCATTCCGTGTAACCTTTGTGGCTCACAGCCCAACCTACAACGCCAAGTGATCAAAGATATGCTCCGAGATTGGGACAAGCGGTATCCAGGCCGTATTGAGACGATGTTCCGAGCCATGCAAAATATCGTCCCTTCCCATATGGCCGATATCGAGCTGTTTGATTTTAAATCCGTCGCAGCGGGGATGACGTTTGAGGGAGACGGCGATACTGCATTCGATAAAGAAAACTTTACCGATCCGGCGCCCGTTTCAGAAAGCCCTGTGGAAGTTGACCCCAATTTATCACTCGACGTGGTCAATGTCGGCACATAGTGTTTGAAGCATGACAGAATCATAGTTGGCGCTAAATGGCCTGCTAATAAAAACGCCCACTTTAGACAGTGGGCGTTTTTTGTCGTTTCAATCTTCTACATCATAGCGCGCATTATGTCTTTGAAGCTCAGTACAGACTTGAAGCCTCTACCCGTTTATCCGTTTTTAGGCAACCAAGGCGACACTTTGATGGGGGCATCTGGCAGCGTTAACGTGGTGCTATCGCCAAGACGATTAACATCGATAATGGCTTGGTGAGCATCGATGGGGTATTTATTCCCCTCACTGCTGGTCACCGCGCCGGTCACCGAGGGCGCAAAATGTAGAACCACGCCCTGCGCCTTAGGCATAAACCAAGAAGCAAACATCCCGCCTAAGTTTTCCATCATGGTGTCCATCTGAGGCAACCAGCCCTGGATCTGCTGGCTAGTTAATTGCTTTCCTACGGGCTTATCAACCAACACTTGGAACGAGATATCACAGTTTCGATCGGCAGGCGTTTCAACAAAAACATCCGGATTCACTTTGCGGAGCTGGTTATCAAGAGGAAGCGGTAACGCTTGAGAGGCTGGGATATCAAACGCTTCATAATGTTCTTCCTTGCTCATCCATGCGCGAGAAATCGGACAAACCTCTCCCGACTCGGCCGAGACCATAAAGTACGCCACGCCAATATCAGGGTGCCCTTCCTCTACGTTATGTTTAAGCTGAGTAAATAGCTTGCTGTAGCTAAAGCGGTATGTATCGGCACTGGCCGGGACACTCACCATTCCCAGCATAACCAGTACACTGGCTAGTTTTTTCATCGGAACTCCAGTTGCAGGCTTAAAGCGGAATTAGGCGTCAAAGGTGTCTTGGTCAGATGACGACGGGTTAGTCGTACTATGTGATGCCCCTTCTTTATTCTCATTTTGTGACACTGTCACTTCAACGCCAACGCCAAACATTTCTCGGTAAATCACACCTTTAACGTTGAAGAGAAAGGGTAACGCCCAAACCAAGGCAAAGCCAGCAGTGGCAAAAGAAATGAGAAATAGCACGCCTACAACCGCATAGATGGTTGCCATTTGGAACAATTTCTTGTTTACCGCTCGAAAGGATACGGTAAGTGCTTTAACTGGCGTGAGACGCTTTTCACAAATCAATAACGGCGACATGGAAAATGCCATCGCAACATACAGGCTCAGCAATGGAAAAATCATACTCGCCACACTTTGCAGTGTCGCTGACAGGCAGATCACCACCGTCACGGGCAACGCAAATACCAACCCTTTTAGCAAATGGCGTGGTTTAGAACGAAACCCTATAGCGTGACTCAAGCCCATTAAGCTCGCCCCCGCATATAATGGCGCAATCAGAACCTCAGAAGTAAAATTCGCCAACCACACAGATGAAATCATATCTGTGGTCAGCTCACGTTGACCGACCAATGCCTCAAATAAATGCGACGGTGCCCCCAACAACAACGTCAGCATCAGCATTAAAATACCTATTTGAGCCGCGAATAGGCACAAGGTGGCGGGCAAAAACGACCAGAAGTGCTTGAAGGTCTGAGAGAAGGCTTCTTTGATTATCTCAAATGGATCGAGCCGGTAGCGACCGTTTAGCGCCGTTTCTACCGACCCACCGATATGTAAAGCATTATTGTATTCTTGTTGACTCATAATCGTTATCTATCATGACTAATGCACCCAGTATATCTGACTGTAACCCATAGCCAAAAACCATTCTGACAAATAAGGAAAAATAACCAGATTGGCTTTGCGTAGATAATGGTCTGGTTTAGGCTGGATACCTTAATGGACAACAGAGACACAAGTGCCAACACGCGCGAAAAACTGCTTTAACTTCGATTGCCACGCGTCTATTATGCGCCGTCTGTTTTATGGGTACGAATGTACAAGACAATTTGCCAGGTAGAGAGAGAACGAACCATTGAAGCACGCAAATGTATCTCACAAACCGGTTGTCGAGCTCGCGTCACTAACCAAAAGTTTCGACGGCAAAGAAATCATCTCCCGTTTCAACCTAACGGTCAATAACGGAGAATTCCTAACTATCCTTGGCCCTTCAGGCTGTGGCAAAACAACAGTGCTCCGTTTGATTGCGGGGCTGGAAGATGCCGACAGTGGCGCTGTCGTTATCGATGGTAAAGATGTCACTAACCTGCCAGCAGAAAAACGCAATGTAAACACTGTCTTTCAAAGCTATGCCCTTTTCCCACACATGACAGTGTTTGAAAACGTCGCTTTTGGCCTACGCATGCAGGGCGTGGATCATCACCAGATTGAACCTCGAGTGATGGAAGCGCTGCGAATGGTACAACTTGACCATTATGCCTCTCGTAAACCTCATCAATTGTCTGGCGGACAGCAGCAACGTATCGCAATCGCACGTGCCGTGGTGAATAAACCGAGCGTGCTCTTGCTGGATGAATCCCTTTCTGCACTCGATTACAAACTGCGCAAACAAATGCAGATGGAGCTGAAACAGCTGCAGCGCAAGCTTGGGATTACCTTTATCTTCGTTACCCACGACCAAGAAGAAGCCCTCTCGATGTCAGATCGTATTATCGTTATGCGTGATGGCGAAATCGAGCAAGACGGCTCACCGCGTGAGATTTATGAAGAGCCTAAGAATTTATTCGTGGCACGCTTTATTGGCGAAATCAATGTGTTTGATGCCACTGTCATCAAACACATTGATGACAAGCGTATTTGGGCCCGGGTTGAATCTCGTGAGTGTGAGGTTTATTGCAAGCTCGATGTGCATCCGGGTGACGCGATCAAGGTATTGCTTCGCCCTGAAGACATCCGCTTAGAAGAGATTCATGGCAATGCCGAGCCTAATGGTATTGTGGGCTACGTACGCGAGCGAAATTACAAGGGCATGACCCTCGACTCGGTACTCGAGTTGCCATCAGGGCAAACCGTGATGGTGAGCGAGTTCTTTAATGAAGACGATCCTGACGTTGATCACTCCATCGATCAGAAAGTCGCTCTGACCTGGGTAGAAAGCTGGGAGGTGGTATTGGCCGATGAAAAAGCTTAATCTGCAAACCGCCATCGTAGGCTTGGTCGTGGGTTGGTTGCTGGTCTTTGTTTTTTTACCCAACCTAATGATTATCGCGACCAGCTTTTTAACTCGCGATGACGCTGATCTCATCGAGATGACCTTTACGCTAAGCAATTATGCAAAACTGCTCGATCCGCTTTATGCCAAAGTGGTCTGGCACTCATTCTACATGGCGGCCTTGGCGACCCTGATTTGCCTACTGATTGGCTATCCATTCGCGTTTATTATTGCCAAAATGCCGAAAAGCACACGACCTTTGATGCTGTTTTTAGTGATTGTCCCGTTTTGGACCAACTCTTTGATCCGCACGTACGGGCTAAAAATCTTTCTTGGCACTCGAGGGCTGCTCAATGAAAGTATGATGTGGCTTGGCTTAATAGAACGCCCCGTTCGCATCATGTATACCGAATATGCGGTGATGGTGGGCCTTGTCTATATTTTGCTGCCATTTATGATCCTGCCCTTGTATTCGAGCATCGAGAAACTCGATCGTAGCTATTTGGAGGCGGCGCGTGATTTAGGTGCCAATAAACTCCAATGCTTTTTGCGGGTGATCCTGCCACTGACCACACCCGGCATTATTGCCGGCAGCTTGCTCGTGATTCTCCCTGCGCTAGGCATGTTCTACGTCTCGGATTTGCTCGGAGGCGCAAAAAACCTACTGATTGGTAACGTGATTAAAAGTCAGATTTTGAACGTTCGCGATTGGCCGTTTGGCTCAGCGGCCAGTATTTCTCTGACAGTGTTAATGGGGCTGTTGCTGTTTGCGTATTGGCGTGTGGGTAAGTGGATGAATCGCAAGGAGGCATTATGATCCGGTGGCTTAGAAACAGTTTTCTCTCCTTGGTTTACGCCTTTCTCTACATCCCTATCCTGGTTCTGATCGTTAACTCGTTCAATGCCAGCAAATTTGGCATGAGTTGGAAAGGCTTTACCTGGGAGTGGTATGGGCAGCTGATCAATAATCATAGCCTGATGCAAGCGGCGGGTAACTCATTAACCATTGCGGTCTTTTCTGCTAGTGCTGCCGCCATTATTGGTAGCTTGACTGCCGTCGCCCTCTTTCGCTACCGCTTTCGTGGCAAACAATTTGTCAATGGCATGCTCTTTGTGGTGATGATGTCCCCGGACATTGTGATGGCTATTTCGTTATTGGCGCTATTTGTGTTGATGGGCGCACAACTGGGCTTTTTGACCCTACTGCTCTCTCATATCACCTTCTGCTTACCATTCGTAGTGGTCACTGTTTATAGCCGCTTAAATGGCTTTGACGTTAAAATGCTTGAAGCGGCGCGTGATTTAGGCGCGAGCGAATGGGTGATCCTTAGCAAGATTATTTTGCCACTGGCGGCACCGGCGGTTGGTGCCGGTTGGCTACTAAGTTTTACCCTTTCGCTGGACGACGTCATCGTTAGCTCGTTTGTGACAGGGCCAAGCTATGAAATTTTGCCATTAAAGATCTATTCGATGGTAAAAGTGGGCGTGTCACCAGAAGTGAATGCGCTTGCCACCATCATGCTGTTGGTCTCATTGGTGTTGGTTATGTGCTCGCAGTGGCTCGCGAAAGACAGGTTAAAGTAACCCGTGCGCTAGGGCTGCTATTCCACCAGCAGCCCTTTTCTATCTGTATCCTCTTGCGTTACTGCTCCAGTGCCAGAATTTCGTCCACCAGCTCAGGCACGAGTGTGCTCGCCTTCCCGTAACGCCGCTCATTAAATTCACTTTCCACGG
This sequence comes from Salinivibrio sp. IB282, assembly GCF_001995685.1. Lineage (NCBI taxonomy): Bacteria > Pseudomonadati > Pseudomonadota > Gammaproteobacteria > Vibrionales > Vibrionaceae > Salinivibrio > Salinivibrio sp. IB282. The sequence goes on from NZ_MUET01000006.1 coordinate 20,046, forward strand.
CGCTGGGCTCCAAGTTTATTTCAATAGTGTGCGCACCATGCATTGCCGCTTCGTGCACAAACCCTGCCGCGGGATACACCGCCCCAGAGGTGCCAATAGAAATAAACAAATCCGCTTGATTAAGGGCATCATGAATTTTCCCCATTCCCAGGGGCATCTCTCCGAACCACACCACGTGTGGTCTCAGCGGAGCGGGCATCTGGCAACAATGGCAGTGATCGGACACCTGAATATCGCCGGTCCAATCGATGGTTTGCTGCGAGTGGCTACAACGCGCCTTTAACAGCTCACCGTGCATATGAATGATATTGTGTGTGCCCGCGCGCTCGTGAAGATTATCAATGTTTTGGGTCACAACAAGCACAGTGGCCTCGGTTTCCTGCTCTAGGCGTGCCAGAGCCTCGTGGGCCGGGTTGGGGGTGATTTCTCCTTGTAACTGGCGCCGACGATCATTATAAAACTGCTGAACAAGGGTCGGGTTTCTCTCAAAACCCTCAGGCGTTGCAACGTCTTCAATATGATGCTCTTCCCAAAGGCCATCTTGATCTCGGAAGGTTCTAATCCCTGACTCTGCAGATATGCCCGCACCTGTCAAAACTACGATGTGTCGATAAGGGAATGCCATACGTCGTTCCTATGCCGTGACCTGTTTATTGAGTTTATAACACGCTCATGCTTACCATTGAAGTAGTAAGGCTTTAGACCTTAGTCGTTGACTCTAATCACAAAAGGACAATGCAATGACTGGCTAGACCAATGCCGCGCGTCGCTTGAGTTACAATGTCTGCCTATTTCTCGCATCTGTTAACCATTATGAAACTAGAAGATTATTACAACGAGCAAGATGGCAAACTGATTTTTACTCGCCAGCAAGCAAGTGACTTTGCTAAACGTATCGCCGGCGACTTTAACCCGATTCATGACACGGACGCGTCACGCTTCTGTGTGCCTGGAGATTTGCTGCTTTCTATCTTATTGGCTAAAACAGGGATCAGCGAGCAAATCGAGATTCAATTCAATGGCATGATCAGTGCCAACACGCCCTTATCAATTGTCGATACAGGCAATAGCGTTACCGTCATCGATGATAACCAAAAGCTTTATCTGACCATGACACGCCATGGTCAGACACGTCACGATAAAGCACTAGCAACAGAGATCGCCGAGCACTACGTGCAGTTTTCCGGTAAGAACTTCCCGCATATCATGGTGCCACTGATGCGGGAGCAACAAATGATGATCAACACTGAACGTCCTTTAGTCATGTACGAGAAAATGAGCTTGGCGTTTGATGATCTCGCAATCAACTCTGCCGATGTCGCTTTATCAGATTCGGTGATGCACGTGAGCGGCAAACGCGGAAAAGTCGATCTTGCCTTTGATTTTATTGTCGATGGGCAGCGTGTGGGAAATGGATGCAAAACCATGGTGGCCAGTGGTTTGCGCCCCTACTGCGAAGAGGCCATTCAAAACCTGGTAGACCGATTTAATGCCAGAAAACAGGCTTACTGCGCCATCCCCGCCACAGAGTAATTTTTCCCTAAAGCCTTTGGCTCTGATCTATAGTTAAATCAGAGCCAACGCTGAAGGAAGTTGTTATGGAATCCAGTCGCTTAGTCGAGCTTATCGCTCGTCTCCCCAAGATTCCCAAAGTCGTGCAAGAGTTGATTGAGTTGGTCAACAGCCATGACGCTGAGCTTAATCAAATCGCCGAAAAAATCGCCTACGACCAGGTCATCTCCGCGCGTGTGCTTCGCTTGTCTAATTCAGCCTATTTTGGTCGCGCCCGAAACGTGGGCTCTGTCAACGAGGCGGTTATCCGGCTTGGTTTGGGCCCTGTTAGAACCCTGGTGGTGTCTAGCGCACTGATGAGTGCTTTTGACGTCGATGACGAAGTGGATATGGATGCCTTTTGGCAACACACGTTCGAAATTGCAACCTTGAGTAAAGCCCTGGCACATGCATTAAGAATGGACGGTAACGAGGCATTCACTGCAGGGATGCTCCATAATCTCGGTGAGTTGCTGATCATGACCACCGCTTACGACAAGTTAGACCGCATTAATCTCCATATGGAAGCGGGTAAGCCCAAGCAAGAGGCACAGCAGCTTATTTTGGGGATCACCAGCGCCGAGTTAGGTGGCGAGCTTGCACAAACTTGGAATTTTCCTCAAGGGCTAAGCGATGCGATTCGTTATCAGTTTTCTCCCGTACACAATGAGCAGTTTTCGCCATTGGCGGGCATACTTCGCTTAGCCAATAAAATCGACGTCGCTTGGGGGGAGTTTGTTACCACCGACTCCAAGCTAGATTGGCTCGAACAGCAGCTCGAGTACAACATTCTCGGTTTGCCTAAAACCGTGGTCGCGAATATCGACGATGTCATTGGCTCAGGGCGTGAAATGGCCAAAATGCTTAAATAGCGCCTCTAACAGCTATCGCATGGGCTCAACATATGAGCCCATGGCGCGCTGCTTCCTAAAAGCAATGCTGAATGGCAAGGTATTTATTGCGGATGTGCTCTATCAGCAAACGCACTTTTTTAGGCGGCTGGCGAGTGAATGGATATACCGCATAAATCCCGAGCTTTTTGCCTACTTGGTCAGGAAAAAGATCAACCAATACGCCCTGCATCAAGTCGTCATAGACTAAACACCGCGGTACATACGCGATGCCATGACCACTTAGCGCGCCTTGTCGCAAGGCGATGGGGTTGTCGGTCGAAAAATTACCGGCCACTTTAATGACTTGGTTTTTGTGCTCGCCTTTAAACTCCCAGTCACTGGCCCCCGTGGTTTGGTAGGCATATTGCAAGCAATTATGTTGTTTTAACTCAATCGGATGTTGCGGCCGGCCATGACGCGCAATATAGCTGGGTGCCGCACACACTACCCATTGTGAGTCGATAATATGGCGTGCAATTAAGCTAGAGTCCTCGAGGTAGCCGGTGCGGATAACCAAATCAAAGCCTTCATCAATTAAATCGACAAAGCGATTGTCCAGCGACATATCAATGTTAAGGCCCGGATATTGCCCACAAAACGCTGCCACCGCTTCAGCGAGTAATAGCTCGCCAGAAATGGTCGGCACTGAAATTTTAATCTGGCCGGTTATTGATTCCCCGAGCCCTGCGACCGCATCAAAGGCCTCATCAGCGGCCTGCTTCACATTTTTTGCACCTTGATACAAGGTACGCCCGGCATCGGTCAGTGTCAGTTTGCGCGTGGTGCGATACAAAAGCTGCACACCTAAGCCTTCTTCGAGCTTTTTAATCCGCTTGCTAACTACGGAATTTGTCAGCGAATTTATTTCTGCTACCTTGCTAAAAGAGCCACATTCGGCGACTTGAGCAAAGAGGACGAGATCATCTGTTTTCGGCATATTATGTCAATTATGGAAGTAATTATTTTCATTATTTCCATATATCAGAAAAATGCAAACGCGTAATGTCACATACGGTTAACATCGAGTCACCGAGCTGTCAGCAAAATAACAACACATCGGTGACTTGTTTATTCAACGTGATTCAACGGAAGAGACACCTAATAAGGAACACCTATGACAGATACCCTATACGCCCTCATCGCGTTTTCACCCATCGTGGTCGCGGCGATCTTACTGGTCGGCTTAAATTGGCCAGCTAAAAAGGCGATGCCCGTTGCCTTTATCATGACAGTCTTAATCGCACTCTTCCAGTGGCAGATGAGTGCTGCACGTGTGTCGGCCTCCATCGCACAAGGCTTGATCATTACGGCAGCCGTCCTTTGGATCGTGTTTGGTGCCATCCTTTTGCTCAACACTTTAAAACACACCGGCGCGATTACCGTAATACGTAATGGCTTTACCACCATCTCCGATGACAGACGCATTCAGGCCATCATCATTGCATGGTGCTTTGGATCTTTCATCGAGGGCGCATCAGGTTTCGGTACGCCCGCCGCCATTGCCGCGCCGTTGTTGGTCGCCATCGGCTTCCCTGCTCTCGCCGCAGTTGTCGTCGGTATGATGATCCAATCGACGCCGGTCTCCTTTGGTGCGGTCGGCACGCCTATTATTGTGGGCGTCAACAAAGGGTTAGACAGCCATGCGATTGGGCAAACGCTCACCGCTAATGGCAGTGATTGGGCGACCTACCTGCAATCTATTACCACGCAAGTATCCTTTATTCACGCGGTGATTGGCACACTAATGCCTTTGCTAATGGCAATGATGTTGACCCGCTTTTTCGGCAAGAATAAGAGCTGGAAAGAAGGCTTAGAGGTGGCACCGTTTGCGATTTTCGCCGGGTTAGCCTTCACCGTTCCTTATGCCCTCACCGGCTGGTTGTTAGGACCTGAATTCCCTTCATTACTCGGTGGTCTGGCAGGGATCGTGTTGGTCACAACTGCCGCACGTAAAGGCTTTTTAGTCCCGAAAAATCAGTGGGACTTTGATGATGAGTCGACCTGGCCGAGCCATTGGTTAGGCTCGCTGAAAATGGATCTCAAGGTTCAAGAAAAGCCGATGAGCATGGCCATGGCCTGGACGCCCTATGTGTTGTTGGCGGTTTTCTTGGTGATCAGCCGCGTCAGCCCGACGGTCAAAACGGCACTGACCGATGTCAGCCTTGGTTTCTCCGCGTTGTTTGGTGAAACTGGGGTCAACGCTGCCATTCAACCACTTTATCTGCCAGGCGGCATCCTTGCGTTCGTGGCTTTGTTAGCCGTGTTGCTTCAGGCGCGTCAATTGTCGCCGCTGTTAACCGCGGCGCGTGAATCGAGTAAAACATTGATTGGTGCCGGGTTTGTGTTGGTGTTTWCCATCCCTATGGTACGTATTTTTATTAACTCAGGCGTGAATGGTGCCGATTTGGTGAGTATGCCGGTCATGACCGCACGCTTTGCGGCCGATTTAGTGGGAGATGGCTTCCCAGCGTTGAGCGCCACCATTGGCGCATTGGGCGCTTTTATTGCAGGCTCCAATACGGTGTCCAATATGATGTTTAGCCAGTTTCAGTTTGAAGTGGCACAAACCTTAGGATCATCGACCGTAGTGGTGATTGCCCTGCAAGCCGTCGGTGCGGCAGCCGGCAATATGATCGCTATCCATAACGTGGTCGCCGCATCCGCGACGGTCGGCTTACTCGGCCGTGAGGGCGTGACCCTGCGTAAAACCGTCTTACCCACGCTTTATTACCTGATTGCCGCCGCTGTCATCGGCATTGTCTTGGTCAATGTGTTGCAGTTTGCCGATGTCCTCTCCGGGGCGTAATCTTACATGTTATTGGCCGAGCCACCTCTCGGCCTTTCTCTCCACAAGCGGGCCAGCTAGGCTGACCCCAGCCTTTGTCGTAACGTAAAGGAAMGGAACGCTTATGAACACCCCATCACGTTTGTCGTCATCACAGCAACAAGCATTTATTTCCACCTTAACCGACATCGTAGGCAAGAATAACTTACTCACTGAGACAAACCAGACCCAGCATTATCGGACTGGCTTTCGCTCGGGAGGTGGTCCTGCGCTCGCCGTTATTTTTCCCACCTCTTTAGTGATGCAATGGCGGGTGCTCCAAGCCTGTGTCGACGCGGATGTGGTGATGATCATGCAAGCCGCGAATACGGGCTTAACCGAAGGCTCAACCCCCAAAGGCAGCGACTACGATCGTGATGYGGTAATAATCAACACCACACGCTTAGACGGATTACAGCTTATCGATAACGGTAAGCAGGTACTGAGTTTTCCCGGCACAACATTGCATCAGCTAGAGCAGACGCTCAGGCCTCTTAAGCGCGCGCCGCATTCGGTCATCGGTTCGTCGTGCATTGGCGCATCGATTGTTGGTGGTGTGGCCAATAATTCCGGCGGTGCATTGGTTAAACGCGGCCCGGCTTATACCGAATATTCATTATTTGCACAGTTAAATGAGGATGGTGAGCTAACGCTGGTGAATCATTTAGGCATTGCCCTGGGTGATGACCCAGAAACCATTCTTTCGCGCGTTGAGCGTGGTGATTACACACCCCGTGATATCACCTATGACGCGCGTAAGGCGTCTGCAGATGACTACGAGCAAATCTTGCGTGATGTCGATGCTGACAGCCCCGCGCGCTATAACGCCGACAAACACCGCTTACATGAAGTGAGCGGCTGTGCAGGGAAACTGGCTGTCTTTGCCGTGCGCCTTGATACCTACCCGATCCCTGAACGTGAGCAAGTCTTTTACATTGGCACTAACAACCCAGATGTGCTCAATACATTGCGTCGCCGTGTACTTACCGAGCTTTCACACTTGCCTGAAGTGGCGGAATATATGCACCGTGACGCCTTTGATATCGCTGAGCGTTACGGAAAAGATGTGTTTTTAGCGATTGGTCGACTGGGCACGGATTCAATCCCGAAAATGTTTGCCTTGAAAGCAAAAATAACAAATTGGTTAGATAAGGTGCCGTTACTGCCTAACGCATTACCCGATAAAGTGATGCAATACGCCAGTCAGCTTTTTCCGCAGCACTTACCCAAACGTATGCTCGCGTTTCGCGATAGATTTGAGCACCACCTAATATTCAAAGCCTCAGAGGAAGGAATCGAGGAAGCTTCGGCGTTTTTAAGCCGTTTTTTTGCCGAACACGCAGACAGTGATTACTTTGCCTGTAGTGAGGATGAAGCGAAAAAAGCCATGCTTCACCGCTTTGCCGCAGCCGGGGCGGCGATTCGCTACCACACGATGCACAGTCGCGATGTGGAAGACATTCTCGCGTTAGATATAGCCCTTAAGCGCAACGAGACCGAGTGGGAAGAACACTTGCCCGTCGAGATAGAACAAGAGATGGTGGCCAAACTTTATTACGGGCACTTTTTCTGCCACGTCTTCCACCAAGACTATGTGGTGAGAAAAGGTGCGGACGTGTCGGCAATTAAGGCGAAAATGCTAGCTTTGCTAAATGAGCGAGGCGCCAAATACCCAGCCGAGCATAATGTGGGACACCTTTATGCCGCGGAGCCGGATTTGGCTAATTTCTATCACCAGTTAGATCCTACCAACAGTTTTAACCCTGGGATTGGAAAGACCGGTAAGAAAAAATACAGTGTTGATTGCCAGTGCTTAGACCACCAACTGCGCCCTCGCGCAAGTCAGGACTCGTCACCCGCCACGCACGAGCACTAAACCGACCCACAACCCCGCCAACCGTTTGGCGGGTTCTTTTTTAACGCGTTGGTTTCTCGTGAATAAAACGCGCAAAGCGTGGGATGCCTTTTTGAGTGACACCGTTGTGGCGTACCAAGATAGTACTACCAATCTGTGGTGGATCAGCCCGTTGCGCATCACTAAAGCCCGATCCCACGCTAAACTCGGTGCCGTCAGCCAGGCGTACTACCAGAGAGCCCATCAAGCCTTGTAACCGCCCTTTTCCCGGATTCACTCCTACCACAGTCACTTCTTTTTCTTGGTAGGTTTTCAACTTAACGACGCTGTCTACGCGCTGCCCCACATATACACTATCAGGATGATGCAGCATCAAGCCTTCACCGCCCGATTCATCAATAGCAGAAAGCTGTGCCTCGAGTTCATCATTGTCAGTCACCGGCGTTTGCTTTACCAAGGCTAAGAACGGCGATGCGCTATTTGTGACTATCTTTTTCAGTGCTGCATAGCGAGCAGAAAACGGACCGGGTTGATCCGGTAAATCAAACGCATAAAAACGAACGCTCTGCCACGCGTCAGGATCCGGTTTATCGTCCAACACGGTACGCAACACAGTTTGAAACCCACCTCTTCCGGCCCATAGCTCACCATCTAAAGGCGTGGTTGGCAGCGATTGAATCAATCTATCCGGTGCGTGAATGAGATTTCCTTGTCGCGTTAAGAGTTGCGTGCCGGTCCAATAGGCGCGGATCCCATCCAGTTTTTCACTGACCCAATAGCCACGATAGTCGTGTTCGGCAATCTGTCCGTCAATACCATGCATCAGCGCTGGTGCAGACGGTGCAGCATCAACATCACTGGTGGGAAACAGGGTAAATGCGGAGAGTAAGCACAAAGTAAAAGGATTTAGGCGTGCCATGGCATTCCTCCTTAGTGGTAAGGAGCATAGACTAGCGCGATAAAAGGCGTATCAACATGCCTTTATTTTTTCGTGGTAGAGAATTAGCGTTCACGGTGAACAATGCGCAGGTGTTACATCATCCACCGTGAAATAACTCGTGAAACCTCGTCTAGTACGACGTCTTCGTATCCTCACGCTTAGCTGGCAAACGCATAGATAAAGGTGCCGTTTTTGATCGCATCAATCACGCGGGCCGATAAATAGCTAGGTAACGCCGGGCAGCCCCAGCTTCGGCCTAATTGGCCGCTTTGTTTAATCACCTTAGGGTGCGCATAATCGGCACCGTGTATCACAATCGCCCTTGCGCGCGCATTATCGTTTAATCCCTTGGAAAGGCCATCTAAACGCAGTGAGTAGCCGTGCTTACCATGATAGGTTTCCGCCGCACGATAGACCCCCAATGATGTTTGCAAGGAATTAATCTGATTCGAAAAACGCTTTGCGTAAAGGGAGCCACTGTTTTTGCCGTGTGACACGTAGGAACGAAATAACACTTGACGCTTTTTCACATTGATCACCCAAAATCGCTTTTCTGACGAAGGTTTGCCATAGTCAATTAGCGTCATTACAGGTTTGCGGCTACGGTTATGGGCAAAGTGGCGATACGCATCTGCGAAGGCCTGGTATGACACCTCCCCAGCGAGATTGAGAGATTGGTACAACCCACTGACCTCATCTTTAAAACTGGCCCAAACCGAGGTTGGCATGCTGATCGCCAATACATACAAAACGATCCGAWACCAAGGGGCCACACCTGCTTGTTTCATTTTTTGCTCCTTTCTTGCCACGGCATCACGAACTACCGAGCGGTCTGTCGTTCGTATTGACAAAAACAAAAACCGTGCCATATGACACGGTTTTGATTACTTATTGATATTTATATAAATTATTTCACGTCGACGCTTTGCCCGTCTTCATCTAATCCGCAGCGGCATAAGCTTGCCGGGTTATATCGCCGCAATGGCGTTTTTAATCCGCTTATCCGAGACGGGGTAAGGCGTGCCGAGTTGTTGCGCGAAATAGCTCACGCGCAGCTCTTCAATCATCCAACGAATCGCTTTTACTTCATCAGGTATGGGCTTGCCTTTAGGGATCTTATTTAGCAATGCTTTATACTCGTTCATCACAGACTCTATCTTGAGCATGTGATTGCGATCGCGGGTAGGATCCACGGGGAGCTTTTCTAATCGACGTTCGATCGCTTTCATATAGCGCAGAATATCGGGAAGCCGCTGCCAACCTGATTCGGTGGCAAAGCCCTTGTAAATCAGCCCTTCTAGTTGGGCTTTGATATCCGACATCGCAAACGCCATCGAGAGATCCACTTTGCCTTTGAGCTTTTTGTTGATATTGAACGCGTGCGTCAATATTTGTTCGACCTGTTGCGCGATGTCCACCACGGTATCGCCTAGCTCCGCACGCACCGTCTCTTTAAGCGCCTCAAATGCTTGCGCCTCCCAGGTTAAGCCGCCGTGTTGCGCAATGAGCTTATCCACGCCACAGGCGATGCAATCATCGATCAAATCCAACACGCGGCCATATGGATTAAAATACAGACCGAGTTTCGACTTGTTGGGCAAATGCGCATGTAGATATTTAATTGGCGATGGCACATTGAGCAAGATCAGCCGACGTTGACCCGCTTGCATGGCTTTTTGTTGCTGGTATTCGGTTTCGAACAGACGAATCGCCACACTGTCTTTTTCATCCACCAAGGCCGGATAGGCTTTGACTTCAAAGCCATGCTTTTTCTGCTGATAACGCTGAGGTAATGCCCCAAAGCTCCATTGGGTGATCCCTTGCTGCTCAATATCATCGTCCGCGACATCCGATAAGGTCGCTTGTACTTTGTCTTTTAGCGAGACTTTGAGTGTGTTTAAGTCTTCGCTTTCAGACAAGGTGCGGTTTTTATCATCCACAACGCGGAACTGGATGCGCAAATGCTCGGGGAGCTGGCTAAAGTTCCAACTGTCACGGTCAATGGTGACACCTGACATCTGCTTTAAGGCTTTCTCCATGCTATCGAGCAAGGGCGCCTCCATGGGCGTCACGCGCTGTAAGATCGCATCGGCATAGTTCGGCGCTGGAACAAAGTTACGTCGTAACGGTTTGGGTAGCGATTTAATCAGCGCGACAATTAGCTCGTGACGTAGCCCGGGGACGTGCCAGTCAAACCCTTCTTCTGATACCTGATTGAGGATCGGCAACGGGATATGCACCGTCACCCCATCGTGGTCTTGGCCGGGTTCAAATTGGTAGCTCAGTTTGAGTTTCAAGTTGCCTTGATACCAAAAGTTGGGGTAATCCAGCTCCGTGACATGGCTGGCGTCGCCTTGCAATAGCATGGCTTTTTCAAAGTTGAGCAGATCGGGGTTGTCTTGACGTGCCTTTTTCCACCAGGTATCGAAGTGACGCCCGCTGACCACGCTATGATCGAGGCGCTGATCGTAAAAGTCGAACAAGGTATCGTCGTCTGCCAAAATATCGCGCCGGCGAGATTTGAGCTCGAGCTCTTCCACTTCCTCCAGCAGCTTTTGGTTTTGGTGGAAAAAAGCATGCTTGGTTTGCCAATCCCCCTCAACCAATGCCGAACGAATAAACAGCTCACGGCTGAGCACCGGATCGATGGCGCCATAATTGACTTTACGGCTCGCCACAATCGGGATCCCGTATAGCGTGACCTTCTCACTGGCCATCACCGCCGCTTGCTTGCGTGACCAATGTGGTTCACTGTAGCTGCGCTTAATCAAATGCTGCGCCAGTGGCTCCACCCATTCGGGTTGGATACGCGCGACAATTCGCCCCCAAAGTTTCGAGGTTTCAACCAGCTCGGCCACCATCACCCATTTAGGCTGCTTTTTGAAAAGCCCAGAGCCGGGGAAAATATGGAACCGTGCATTCCGCGCGCCTTGGTATTCATTCTTTTCTTGGTCTTTCAGGCCAATGTGGCTTAATAGCCCGGCGAGCAGTGCCATATGAATGGCCTGATAACTGGCGGGCTCTTGGTTAAATTGCACCTTTTGCTCTTTCATCACCTGGGTGATTTGATAGTGGACGTCTTGCCACTCTCGCACGCGCAAGTAATTGAGGTAGTCTTTTTTGCACTGCTTACGGAACTGGTTGTTCGATAACGCTTTTTGCTGCTCTTTGACGTAATCCCAAAGGTTTACATAGGCCAAAAAGTCCGATTCTTTATCGGCAAAACGACGGTGCTTTTCATCCGCTTGTTGCTGCTTATCCGCTGGACGCTCACGCGGGTCTTGGATTGCTAAGGCCGCGGCAATCACCATCACCTCATGTAAGGCACCATGCTTAGGTGCCTCAATCACCATGCGTGCCAAACGCGGGTCAATCGGCAGTTTGGCCAAGGTTTTACCAATCGCGGTCAGCTTACGTTTATCAGTGGCTTGGCCGGGCTTGATCGCCCCCAGCTCTTCGAGCAAACGGACACCATCTTTGATGTGACGGCTGTCAGGCGGCTGAACGAACGGAAAGGCTTGAATATCACCGAGCCCTAGTGCCGTCATTTGCAAGATAACAGAGGCTAGATTCGTCCGCAGAATTTCTGGATCGGTAAATTCCGGACGGCCTAAAAAGTCCTCTTCGCTATACAGGCGCACACAAATGCCTTCCGATACACGGCCACAGCGTCCTTTACGCTGATTAGCACTGGCCTGTGAAATCGGCTCAATCGGCAGTCGCTGCACCTTGGTCCGGTAGCTATAGCGAGAAATCCGCGCCGTGCCGGGATCAATCACATACTTAATGCCCGGTACGGTTAGTGAGGTCTCAGCGACGTTGGTGGCCAGTACAATCCGGCGTCCCGAGTGAGATTGGAATACACGGTTTTGCTCGCCAGCAGACAGTCGCGCGTATAAGGGTAAAATCTCGGTATCGCGCAGTTGACGGCGCTGAAGGTGCTCAGCGGTGTCGCGAATTTCACGCTCACCGTTCATAAAAATCAGGATATCACCCGGCCCTTCCTGACACAGTTCATCGACCGCATCGCTGATCGCTTCCAGCTGGTCACGATCGCTATCGTCCTCTTCCACTAATGGACGGTAGCGCACTTCCACCGGATACGTTCGGCCAGACACCTCTATCATAGGCGCATTATTGAAGTGCTTGGAAAAGCGCTCAGGATCGATGGTTGCCGAGGTAATGATGACTTTGAGATCGGGACGCTTGGGCAATAACTCGCGCAAATAGCCGAGAATAAAGTCGATATTTAGGCTGCGCTCGTGGGCTTCATCGATAATGATGCAATCGTACTGATTCAGATACCGATCGTGCTGGATTTCGGCCAGCAAGATCCCGTCCGTCATCAGTTTGACTTGCGTCGACTCTGAGACTTTGTCGTTGAAGCGCACTTTATAGCCCACGCTGCTGCCTAACTCGACGTCGAGTTCTTCAGCAATCCGTGAGGCGACCGAGCGCGCGGCCAAGCGACGTGGCTGAGTGTGACCTATGGTACCGGCGACACCTAGCCCAAGCTCTATACAGATTTTGGGCAGCTGAGTGGTTTTACCTGAGCCCGTTTCCCCCGCAATGATCACCACTTGGTTGTTCGCGATTGCCTCGGCAATGTCATCTTTCTTCTGACTAACAGGCAGTTCTTCTGGATAGCGAACGGTTGGCGTACTGGCTTGTCGCGACAACAAACGCTGCATACTCTGCGCCATCTCGGCGGCGATTTGGTCGTACACCGCCTGTTTGGCGTCGTCTTTTTTGATTTTTTGCGCGCCGTGGATGCGCTTTTTAAAACGAAAACAGTCTTGCAGCATACAATCGTTTAGCGCTGCAAACAGTGTCTCTGGCGTGTTGTGATGACGTGAACTCAAGGCGATTCCTGCTTACTGCTTAATCTTTTAAGGCGTTTATCAGTGTCACAGCCGATAAATAAGGTTGATTGGTGTCGCATCCTATCACAAAGTAAAAAGAATCAAAGCGGGATGGGTGAGGCTGCGTGTCATTGAGTGACCCACCCTCTATACCATGCCGGTAATAAGTAAACGCTGAGCGCATTTGCGACGTATTGTCTAGCAAATGGCCAAACCGCGACAGTGTCTGAATAAACCCATCACAATTTCGCTCCGCAGTGAGGAGAGTGACCATGCTTAAACAACTACTGAATAAGTTAGAGTCGGCGCTGAACGCTGATATAGGACAATCGGGTCAGCAAGCGGGGCTATCCCTCCACCAAGCGATGGCGGGGCTATTAAGTGAAGTGGCGATGGCCGATCACGATATCGACGAGCGCGAGAAGGCCACGAAACGTGATCGAATATGCCAGCTCCTTTCCCTGGACACCGCACAAGCTGAGCAATTGTTGGAGGATGCAAGGCAACACAGTGAGCATGCGACCTCGCTGTATGAATATACGGATAAACTGCGCGATCTTGACCCACAAGCGCGGATAGCCCTAATCGAGGCGATGTGGTCGGTGGCATATGCTGACGAGAACATTGATCCGCTCGAGGAAGCGGTGATCCGTAAAACCGCCGAGCTACTTTATGTGGATCATGCCGAGTTTATTCGCGCCAAGCTTAATGTGATTGAAAACGACGACGAAAGCTAGTTTAAGATGTGCAAACTCATGACGAGGACGCGCGCATGATCACCGGGCCATTGGCGGTCGATACTTGCTCTAGCGGCGTGGCAAAAACATCTGAAAGCAGCCGATCGGTCAACACTGCCTTCGGTGGGCCAAGCGACACAATACGCCCTTGTTGAAGCACCACCACCGTATCCGCGTGCTCAAGGGTACGGTTTAAGTCGTGATTGGCCATGATAATCGCAATCTCCTGCTCTCGCGCCAAGGCGGTTATTTCTTGATAAATCACCGCCTGTTGCGCGACATCGAGCCCAGTTGACGGCTCATCTAGCAACAGTAAACACGCATGTGGATTTAACGCTTTGGAGACTTGCAATAAAACGCCCGCCAAACGCACCCGCTGCCACTCACCGCCCGATAAGCTGTCTATTCTTCGGTGGAGCTTGTCGCTGATGGCCAAGCGAGACACCACGTCAGCGACGGCCTTGTCGCGAATCTCACCGGTTGCCAATTGCACACTATCGAGCACTAGGTTGAGGTATTCAAATACCGCCATGACAAACGCGGGGCGCTGTTGTTGCATCAGGTATCCCCGCACTTGCGCCAAATCGTATCGGGTTTGTCCTGATACAGGTTGCCCTTGCAGCCAGACACTCCCCGATTGCGGCACTTCCAAGCCCGACAAGAGTTCCAGTAAAGTGCTTTTACCACTTCCGTTGGGGCCGATAAGGTGTACCACTTGCCCGGCCTCAACCGATAAAGATATCGGCAGCAGACGTGGTGCTAAGCTTAAGTCTTTAGCGTCAACGATCATCCCGCCCTCACCAACATCCAAATAAATAATGGCGCACCAAGCACACTGGTCACTACCCCCACCGGCAGTTCCGCTGAGGGAAGAATAAGTCGGCCAACGGTATCGGCGCTGACCAATAGTAGCGCCCCTGCCAACGCAGACATGGGTAATAAGGTACGATTACGGCTACCGAGCCAAAGACGTAAGTAGTGCGGAACAATTAAGCCAATAAAGCCAATAACACCCGCCACAGCCACAGATACCCCGACTAAAACGCTAATTAAGGCGATCAATTGCCAACGTAGTTGATGTGTGTCTAGCCCTAATTGCTGCGCCTGAGACTCACCGAGCATAAGCTGGTCAAGCTTATGCCCGTATCGCCACAATAATGCAATACAAGGTAAGGTCATTGTCAGTATACCCACATGCTCCAATCGCATGCCGGACAGCGATCCCATTAACCAAACCATTAATTGGCGCAAATTAAAGTCAGTGCTGAAGTAAAACGCCAAGGTGACGCCTGCCCCCGCCAAAATGCTAAGCGCAACACCGACCAATAAAATGCGAGCCGTCGCTAGAGCGCGACGGGCTAATATCACTAATATAAAGGTAAACAAGCTCGCGCCCAACATGGCAGCGACGGCCATACTGCCACTCGACGCCCAAGCCGGCGCGAGCAACAACAGTAAGACCACGGCGATGCTTGCGCCGCCGGAAATGCCTAAGACACCTGGCTCCGCCAGTGGGTTACCCAATAGCACTTGTAAACTTGCCCCAGCCATCGCCAGTGAGGCGCCTATCATCACACTGACTAGCACACGAGGGAGGCGAAGTTGTAGGAGTAATTGCTGCTCTAATGTTGAGCCGGGCGCAAAAGGATTGATCCATATTTCGCCCACACTCAGTGCAAGCCCACACACCAACAAAAGCAAAGCCGAGAAAGTAAGTAACGCGCGCCGCCAACGGCTCTGTTGGCGGGCGGTAAGTTCTGACACTCGCATGCGTCATCCATTAAACCAATACTGCGACGCACTTTACCGACTGACTGCCCGCTTGAAAAGCGCTACGCGGAGGCTTTTTGTGGTGCGTGCACATAGATCGGTTGATTGACAGTGGGCTCAAAGGGGGTGGCGAGTAACCCAGCCCGATGACCAACGTGGACATTGGCATTGGGAAAGATCACCACTTCTCCCTCATGCTCGGCATAGATTTCTTGTCCCTTGTCGGTGGCCAATAATGCCCCCTGCTCGAACGGTGTAAAGTTTTTAGCCGATGAGGGAAAAGTGAGCGCGAACTGATCGGTGTGCTTGGTCAAGGTTCGCGTCACACGGTAAAAGCGCATCGGCGCTAATTCAGTCGGTAATGTGGCGGCTTTGAGTAAGCCTCGTAAGGTGCGATCAAGCGGATCGTACTCACGCATATCATTTTCAAACAATGGCGCGACCCGGCCCATTTCTAAGGTAGCAGCCAGCGCACCGTGGTGGTTGGCGCTATACCAACTAAAGGTGGGTGATGGCGATTGGGAAAGGACAGTGGCATCCATTTTGGCGTCATTGAGTAATGCGGCCAGTGGACGTACATCTCTCGCGGTCGGCGTGGTGGGGATCACACCAAACATATAATGATAGGACTCGCGAATCGCACTGTGTAAGTCGAGGTGCCAACGAGTCATGTCGTCTGGCTGGGCGGCAAAGAAGTCGCTCACGGCTGTTTGCAATTGGTTAGCAAGATAGTGCTCTTCATTCTTTTCTTCATTCCAGCCACCAAATAGACGATTAAGGTTATCTTCAATAAAGCGAGTGTGCGCTTTAATCGCTTCGGCATGACCAATAATCAGTAATAGCGGCACATTGGGGATAAATTGCTCTGACAAGATATCGGCGAGTAGCTGGTCAATAAGCTCGATGGGCGCGGTTTCGTCACCATGAATGCCTGATGACAATACGACGCAACGCGAAACCTTGGCGACATCGGGCTGTATCGAAATAATACCGGGGGCACTGTGATTGACGGTGAGCGAGCCCACTCGCCATGAGTCTGGGGTAAAAGCGTGAGGTGCGGTGAGTGCGGCATCAATAAAGGCACCTGGGCGTGCTGTCAGCATAATGCTTCCTTTTATTACAACTAGACAACAAAACGTTACAGCGAGATAACCAATAAACCCAGTGTTTTCCCCTCACAATGTGATCATGTATAGACAAATTAAAAAGCCGTGGCACATCTGCACACGGCTTTCTAGTGTGGTATCGTCACCACTGTCGGGGTCACGCAGCGTTATTGTTCAACGTCTGCATTTTCAACTCGCGCTTTGAGTTTCTGGCCAGGTCGAAATGTCACGACGCGGCGCGCAGTGATCGGAATATCTTCCCCTGTTTTGGGATTTCGACCGGGACGTTCATTCTTGTCTCGTAAGTCGAAGTTACCAAACCCTGATAACTTGACCTGTTCGCCACTTTCGAGCGCTTTCCGAACTTCTTCGAAAAACACCTCGACTGTCTCCTTGGCGTCCCGTTTGCTAATCCCGATATTTTCAAACAGGTTCTCAGCCAAATCGGCCTTAGTGAGCGCCATAGGTTTTTCCCTCAAGAATTGTTGAACACATATGCAATACCGCAGTATCGACACCACCATTCTACACTTGACCCATACGTCTTTAGCCCTTGTATTTTAGGGATATTTGCAGGCCAGCTCAAAACAAGTGTATGCCAACTGGCTGATTTGCGCCAACTTTTTTACATTAAAAAATCACGAGCAATGTCCAAAAAATTGACCTTTTAAACCAAGGTGTTACAAGCGTTTTCTTAACCAGCATAGGTCATAGACTACTAAGCTGCTTAATATTAGGCTTTTTTATCAATATTTGAACACTTACTCATCAAATATAGTGAATTTATTTAGTTTTTCAAATGGATAGATGTTAGGCCATTTAGGCATAAAAAAAGCAGCGTTTCCGCTGCTTTTTGGGATGACGTTAGCTTAATCACGCAAGGTAACGCCTAATTTCTCTGATAAATGGCTAACAACACCAGACACGGCATCATTGATATCGGCTTCCTCAAGCGTGCGCGCATCAGATTGCAAGGTCAGTGCGATTGCCAAGCTCTTCTTGCCCTCTTCCACACCTTTGCCAGTGTAAAGGTCGAAAAGCTGTGCGTCCTTAAGCAATGGGTTGCCGCTTTGCAAACACGCGTCCACCACATCGCCCGACGCAAGCGATTGATCGGCAATCACCGCAATATCACGGCGGTTGGCAGGGAATTTCGATAGCCCTGCCGCTTCGGGAATAAAGCGTTCGTCAATGGCTTGCCACTCCAGCTCAAACACCACCGTTCGGCCATTTAAGCCAAACTCACGCTCAAGCTCAGGATGCAAGGTACCAATATGACCCACTACTTTGCCGTCAAACTCGATCGCGGCAGTTTGACCTGGGTGCATGGCAGGATGGGATGCTGACACGAAACGGAAGTCTTTCAACTTACCGGTGAGTTCCAGTACCGCTTCTAGGTCGCCTTTCAAATCAAAAAAGTCGACGGTTGCGCTTGCCAGATCCCAATGCTCTTCACTGCCAGGGCCTGCAATCACACCCGCAAGCATGCTCTCTTGGCAAATGCTCGATTGACGAACGGTCCCACCGGTGTCACCTTCCGGGGTAAAGCGTAAGCCAAATTCAAACAAGCGCACACGAGGCTGCTGACGTTTTTGGTTATAGGCCACCGTGTTTAAAAGCCCAGGAAGCAAGCTCAGGCGCATGGCTGACATGTCCGCAGAGATTGGGCTTGGCAGGATCAGTGGCTCAACATCGGGTACAATCAGCGCTTGCTGTTTAGGTTCAACAAAGCTGTAGGTAATCGCTTCGTGGAAGCCACGGTCAACCAATAAATCGCGGACACGTTTCAGTGGCATCGCGGCCTCTTTGTATTCGCGCATAGCCAGTGCCGCTTTAGGCGCACGGGTTGGAATGTTGTCGTAGCCGTAAATACGACCCACTTCCTCAATCAAATCCTGCTCAATGGCAATATCAAAACGCCAGCTAGGTGCCGTTGCTTGCCAGCCCTTCTCCGTTTCTGTTACCGCACACCCTAGACGGGACAAAATAGCTTGTACATCACTGTTATCGATAGAATGACCCAACAGACCATCTAACTTCTCACGACGGAGGGTGACAGTGTCACGAGTTGGCAGTGTTTCTGCTGACTCAGCGGTTATAATCTCTCCCGCTTCACCACCACAAATCGCTAAAAGCAGTTCAGTCGCCCGTTCCATCGCCGCCGCTTGTAACGCTGGGTCGACGCCACGTTCAAAACGGTGGGAGGAATCGGTGTGCAAACCATAGCTACGCGCACGGCCGCGGATCACGTCAGGGGCAAAAAACGCCGACTCGAGCAAGATATCTTGGGTGTCGGTGGTGACGCCAGAGTCTTGCCCGCCAAAAATCCCGGCCATCGCCAAGGCTTTTTTCTCATCCGCGATCACCAATGTCTGAGCGTTAAGGGTTGCTTCGTTGCCATCCAGCAATGTGAGGGTTTCACCCTCTTCTGCCATGCGTACCACAATGCCACCCTCAAGCTTGCTAAGATCAAAGGCGTGCATCGGCTGACCTTGCTCAAGCATCACATAGTTAGTGACATCCACCACAGGGTCGATAGCGCGAATGCCACTGCGGCGCAGTTTCTCTTGCATCCACAGCGGGGTCTGTGCATTAAGATCGACGTTTTTTACCACACGCCCTAAATAACGTGGGCACGCTTGCGGCGCATCAATGCGCACCGATACCTTGTCTTCAATGCTGGCCTCAACCGGTGTGATGCTCGGTTCAGTGACATCAGCGCGGTTCAATACGCCGACTTCACGTGCCAAACCACGCAGGCTTAAACAATCAGCACGGTTCGGGGTCAAATCAACATCGATGGTGACATCGTTTAGCGCGAGGTAATCACGAATGTCGGTACCAATTGGCGCGTCGGTAGGCAGCTCGATAATGCCGTCTGATTCCACATCAATACCCAGCTCGGTAAAGGAGCACAGCATACCGAAGGACGGTTGACCACGCAGCTTCGCTTTTTTGATTTTGAAGTCACCGGGTAATACGGCGCCCACCATCGCGACCGCGACTTTCAAGCCTTGACGACAGTTAGGTGCCCCACAAACGATATCAAGCAATTCATCGTCGCCGACATTGATTTTGGTCACACGCAGTTTGTCTGCATCTGGGTGTTGGCCACACTCAACCACTTCACCCACAACCACGCCGCTAAAGTCGCCAGCTACGGGTGCAATTTCATCGACTTCAAGGCCGGCCATGGTGATCTGATGGGCCAGCGCGTCGGTGTCGTTTGCTGGATTTACCCACTCTCTCAACCAAGATTCACTGAATTTCATTATTACCTTGCCCCACTGATTACTTAAATTGTTTCAAAAAGCGCAGATCGTTCTCAAAGAACGCACGGAGATCATTCACGCCATAACGCAACATAGTCAGGCGCTCTACGCCAATACCAAAGGCAAAGCCTTGATATTCCTCTGGATCGATATTCACCGCACGTAGTACATTCGGGTGAACCATGCCGCAGCCTAAGATCTCCAGCCATTTTCCGCCTTTGCGGCGCACATCAACTTCGGCAGAAGGCTCAGTGAATGGGAAGTAAGAGGGACGGAAACGCACTTCTAGATCTTCCTCGAAAAAGTTGCGTAAGAAGTCATTGAGGATCCCTTTGAGATCAGCAAAGGTGATGTCTTTATCGACCAATAACCCTTCCACTTGGTGGAACATCGGGGTATGCGTTTGGTCGTAGTCATTACGATAAACGCGACCGGGGGCAATAATACGGAATGGAGGTTTACCCGCTTCCATGGTACGGATCTGCACGCCAGAGGTGTGCGTACGCAACATCAAATCAGGGTTAAAGAAGAAAGTATCGTGGTCGGTACGCGCAGGATGATCTGGGGCGATATTCAGCGCATCAAAGTTATGAAAACCATCTTCAATCTCTGGCCCGGACGCAACAGAGAAACCCAACTCACCGAAAAATTGCTCAATACGTTCAATGGTGCGCGTCACGGGGTGAATACCACCGTTTTCAATACGACGGCCCGGCAAGCTTACATCAATGGTTTCTGCGGCAAGCTTCGCTTCCAACTCGGCGCGCTCAAGTGCATTTTTGCGCTCAGCAATCGCTTGTTGTACGGTTTGCTTGGCTTGGTTAATCGTTTGACCCGCTTCGCGGCGCTCTTCCGGAGGCAGTTTGCCCAACGCCTGTAATTGTGCGGTTAGCTCGCCTTTCTTTCCTAGGAATTTAACCCGGACTTCATCCAATGCAGCCACAGAGGCGGCATCGGCCACCGCACTGGTTGCATTCGCAAGAATTTCTTCTAATTGTTGCATTGTTTCCTCGTCGACCCGTTGGGCAGTCCAAATCAGGTAGGTGCGTGACAATACCTGCTGACATCATGGTTTCACCCATTGTCTGAGCAAACTGACAGAGTCGTCTCAATAATACGCCTCAATGCCAATTGACTGAGAGAACAGGTAATAAATTGACCTTACATACTAATTAATGCCACGACTAATGCCAAACGCTAAACAGCATTTACGCTATTTTTCCTCGCCATCCGGTCACGTGTGGCGTCATTTTGATGGCAGATTGGTCATTCAGCGCGTTAATGCGGTAAAAATCGAGCCTGTTAGCGCTGATTGAATAACTCGCTAAGTATTGTTTGATATTCTAGCGTCTATATTGATTGCCGAACGAGCTTGCGTGGCAACAATCCAGTTGGTCCGCGCTCGCGTTTCCCGAATAATTTGTTTACCGAATACTTGGAGCCAGTATGCAAGACACTAGTCGCCCTTTACGTGTGTTTGTTTCGACGTCCACTCACCCTTGGTTCAATCTGGCCGTGGAAGACACCATATTTCGTACCATGTCGGCACAGCAGAACGTCCTGTTCCTATGGCGTAATGACAATACGGTGGTTATTGGACGCGGTCAAAACCCATGGCGCGAGTGTAATACACGCAAAATGGAACAAGATGCTGTGGTGTTGGCGAGACGCCAAAGCGGTGGGGGCGCGGTGTTTCATGATTTGGGCAACACCAATTTTACCTTTATGGCCGGCAAGCCCGGTTATGACAAGTCGGTATCAACACAAATTGTGTTGAATGCGCTGAAAACGCTCGGGATCAGAGCCTCAGCCAGTGGCCGAAATGATCTCACCATGGACACTCCCGACGGCCCAAGAAAAGTATCGGGCTCTGCCTACAAAGAGGCCAAAGATCGCGGCTTTCACCACGGTACACTCTTGATTAATGCCAACTTGTCGCGACTGGGTGATTACCTCAACCCTGATCCTAAAAAACTCCAAGCTAAGGGGATTTCATCTGTGCGTGCGCGCGTGGCCAATATCGCTGACTTTGTCCCAGACGTTGATCACCAACGCGTGTGTGACGCGATTAAAACCGCCTTTTTCCGCCATTACGGCCATACCACTGAGGTTGAGTACATTTCCCCCGACGCCAAGCCTGATGTCGAAGGGTTTGACGCTATTTATGAAAAACAGTGCAGTTGGGCATGGAATTTCGGTAACAGCCCGCAGTTCATGCATACCTTTGATGAGCGTTTTGAATGGGGAGGGGTTGAGCTGCATTTAGATGTGAAAAATGGAGAAATCATCGATTGCCAGTTATTCACTGACAGTTTAACGCCAGGACCGCTAGAAACACTGGCCAATCAATTGATCGGACAAGCCTACCATCCAGAAAAACTTTACCAGTTTGTGATGAGCTGGGCTGATGCCGATCAAAGTCACCAAGTTATGTACGAAGATATAGCCCTGTGGTTACGTCAAGCCATCGCCTGATCGCTGAACACCTCTAAAGTGACCTCTATCACATAATCGCCTCTCCTTTGATCCCACGCAAAGACGCAAGCAGCTGTCACGTCACTATAGGTGACAGCTCTTCTAATGCAACAAAATTTCACCATATGGATAAAATTCATCATTAATGATGGATTTTTAGCTTGAATAATAGTTTTTAATTTTGCTAAAAAACCATTACTCTAGTTTTACATATTTTGTTACAAATTATAGGGAGGTTTTTTACCAAAGACGTTTCGGCAATGTACTGCACGCCGATGATATAAATGCAGACCCAACAAAACTCACGAATAATTAATCAGTTATGGAAAACCCAAAGACAATACTTGGTCACCCTCGGGGACTGTTCTTACTTTTCGGCACTGAGCTTTGGGAGCGATTCTCCTACTACGCCATGCGTGCCATCCTCGTCCTTTACTTGACCGATCAAACCATTAACGGTGGTTTAKGCTGGTCAACCAAAGACGCACTCGAACTTTATGGCTACTACACTGGCCTCGTCTATATCACACCACTCATCGGCGGTTGGATTGCCGATAACTTTATTGGCCAACGTCGCGCTGTCGTTGTCGGTGGTGCACTGATGGCAATTGGACAATTCACCTTAGCTTTCCCTGCTCAACAATACGGTTTAGACATTGTTCATACGCTATACGCCGGTCTCGCGTTGCTCATCACCGGTTGTGGCCTGTTAAAACCCAACATTTCGACGATGGTCGGTGACCTTTATGATGAAGGCGATCATCGTCGTGATGGTGCGTTTACCATCTTTTATATGGGCATCAACATTGGCTCATTGTTAGCAGGCTTCGTCTCTGGCTCTGTGACCAGCGCTTACGGCTGGCAATATGGCTTCTTTGCCGCCGGTATTGGTATGGTGTTCAGCTTGCTGATCCAGCTAACCATGGCTAATTCTTGGTTAGGTGAAATAGGCCGAGTCCCAGCCGCACAGCAAGCGCGAGACGCCAATCATTCCAAGACCAATGCCCCACTGACTAAGCAAGAAATCGATCGCCTTAAAGTCATCTTATTGATGGGTTTATTCGTGATTATTTTCTGGGCCGGCTTTGAACAAGCTGGTGGCTTGATGAATATTTATACTCAAGAGTATACGGATCGTATGGTTGGTGGGTTTGAGATACCGGCGGCGTGGTTCCAATCGCTTAATCCTTTTTTCATCATTATTTGTGCACCCATCGCAGCCTCGCTGTGGGTGCGCCTTGGCCCTAAAGAGCCCAGTTCGCCTGTGAAGTTTGCGATGGCTTTATTTATGTTGGCGCTTGGGTTCGTGTGCATGATTGGCGCGGTGTTAGAGCAAGGCGGTGATACCGCAGTGAAGACGTCGATGTTTTGGCTAGTGGGCGCGTTCTTCTTCCACACGTTAGGCGAACTTTGCCTCTCGCCTATCGGTTTATCCTTGGTTACTAAGCTCGCGCCGCTACGCTTGGCCTCATTGATGATGGGCGCCTGGTTCGGTTTCAACGCGATTGCCAACTATGTGGCGGGCATCATTGGCTCACATGTCGGTGATTATGGCGCCTTGGCGATCTTCGGTGGTATCGCGGCAACCGCTGCGATTTCCGGTGTGATCTTACTCGCGCTATCCGGCACGCTGATTCGTTGGATGCACGGTGCTGAGTCTGGTGCCACACCCAGTGAAGACATCGAACAACAACAAGTACAAGTGGCGTAACGCCACTTCACCACTGAAAAAGAGGCCGTTTGGCCTCTTTTTTTGTTGCACTGATTTTTACTAGATCTTGATAAAATCCAGCAGCTTTCCGCTGAATACGGCCACTACTTGGCCTTGTAGCCCAGCGTAAGAACATGGTATCTAAGGCAAGAAATGACGTTTCAGAGACAGCCATTTCCTCGGCGATGGATAACATGATTGCTTCATCCAACATGGACGTCGAGATACACACCCCTGCCGGGTTTCCTTGAAACAATGACGCGCTAAAGGCATCAACCTGATAAATATCAACAATCATGATTTCATTCCAAGCCGGCGACGCAGCGAATGATACATTTCCACGATAAAAGTCGTAAAGCCAACGGTAGGATCGTGCTGAATGTAATCCTCGATTGCATTGAGATTAATCTGGCGGAATTTTTCAATCGCAGTCTCCGCACAATCAGCAACAATCACATCCCCTTCGATGATCAACCCCTGCTCTAACAATGCTTCTTTTTCGGCAAGGTAGTTGGGGGATTCCTTGATCAAGTAAGTAAACTGGTCACAGTTGTTAGGCTGACAAAAAAAGACGTATTGGTTCATCGAGTGTCCTTTGTTTCACTTTTTGAGCACTATATCATGATGATAGGACTATAGAATAAGTGCCAAAACACACTTTTATATGCACAAAGTGCAATTATCTAGACACCAACAAATAACAAAAAAGGAGAGCCGAAGCTCTCCTTTCTCAGCAATTCTTTACTGTAAAAATTACAGTGAAGCTTTCGCTTTTTCTACCAGCACAGAGAATGCTGCTTTGTCATATACCGCGATATCGGCAAGGATCTTACGATCGATTTCGATCGATGCCTTTTTAAGACCGTTAATCAGACGGCTGTATGACATACCGTTTTGGCGAGCCGCAGCGTTGATACGTGCGATCCACAGTTGACGGAATTGGCGTTTCTTGTTGCGACGGTCACGATAAGCATATTGACCTGCTTTCGTTACCGCCTGAAAAGCTACGCGGTATACGCGTGAACGCGCACCATAGTAACCTTTCGCTTGCTTCATTACACTCTTGTGACGTGCACGAGCTTGTACACCACGTTTTACGCGAGCCATTGTCTCTCTCCTAAACTAAATAATAAAACTAAAAACTTATGCGTATGGCAGCATGCGAGCAACTTGCGCGTTTTCACACGCAGGAAGAACCGCATTTGGACGAAGCTGACGCTTGTTCTTAGTAGTACGTTTAGTCAAGATATGACGCTTGGTTGCACGCTTGTACTTGAAGCCACCAGCCGTTTTTTTGAAACGCTTAGCAGCACCTTTGTTGGATTTCATCTTAGACATGATGAATAACTCCGCATTGTGTTAATAACATAGCAATTTGGCGAACAAAGCGGCTGCACCCAGCAGGCGCAGCCGCTTGTTACTTGGAAGCCAGAATTACTTCTTCTTTGGGGCCAGAACCATGATCATCTGACGGCCTTCGATGCGTGATGGGAAGCTTTCTACTGAAGCAATTTCAGCAGTGTCTTCTTTCAAGCGGTTCAGCACGTCAACACCGATGCTTTGGTGCGCCATTTCGCGACCGCGGAATCGGATAGTGACCTTGACCTTGTTGCCCTCTTCAATGAAGCGAACCAGGWTGCGTAGTTTTACCTGATAGTCGCCTACATCTGTGCCAGGACGGAATTTAACTTCCTTAACCTGAATAGTCTTTTGTTTTTTCTTCTGCTCTTTCGCAGCTTTACTCTTCTCGTAAAGGAATTTGCCGTAATCCATGATACGACAAACCGGCGGCTCAGCGTTCGGACTGATCTCTACCAAGTCAAGAGTCGCCTCTTCTGCTTTGGCGAGTGCTTCGTCAAATGGGACAATCCCCACTTGTTCACCGTCGGCGTCAGTCAGACGGACTTCCTTAACACCACGAATTTCGTTGTTTAGACGATGAGCGTTTTTCTTTGCCGGGGCTTTTCTTGCGCCTTTAATACCTTATTCCTCCACAATATTGAGTGTTCGATCTTGCACTTCTTGCTGCAACTGCGCTAAGAAGTCATCAATCTTAATTTTACCCAAATCTTTACCTTTACGGGTCCGTATTGCGACTTCGCCAGCTTCCATTTCCTGGTCGCCACAAACCAACATATACGGAACACGCTTCAAAGTGTGTTCGCGGATTTTAAAGCCAATCTTCTCGTTTCTCAAGTCCGCAGAGGCTCTAAATCCAGCTTTTTGCAGTTTTTTCGCAATCTCTTGCGCGTAACCTGCTTGTTTATCCGTGATATTCATCACAACCGCTTGTTGTGGTGATAACCACGCAGGGAAGTGTCCCGCGTATTCTTCGATAAGAATCCCGATGAAACGTTCCAACGAGCCCAGAATAGCGCGGTGAATCATAACCGGCGTATGGCGTTCGTTGTCTTCCCCTACATAGGTCGCGCTTAAGCGCTCGGGCAACGCGAAATCAAGTTGTACTGTACCACACTGCCAAGCGCGATCGAGACAATCATGTAGCGTAAACTCAATCTTAGGTCCGTAGAATGCACCTTCACCCTCTTGAATTTCAAATGGAATATCCATTGCTGTTAGGGCTTCATTCAAGGCTTGCTCGGCTTTATCCCACATTTCGTCAGAGCCGACACGTGTTTCAGGACGTGTCGACAGCTTGACTTCAATGTTGTTAAAGCCAAAAGTCTGATAGGTCTCATAGACCATCTCGATACACGCGCTGACTTCTTCTTGTACCTGTTCTGGAGTACAGAAAATGTGCGCATCGTCTTGAGTAAAGCCACGAACACGCATCAAGCCATGCAGCGCACCAGAGGGCTCATTACGGTGGCAGCTACCAAATTCCGCCATACGCAACGGTAGGTCACGGTAAGACTTCAGGCCTTGGTTAAAGATCTGAACATGACCAGGACAGTTCATCGGCTTAAGGGCGTATTCACGGTTCTCAGAATTCGTCGTGAACATGTAATCCGCATACTTATCCCAGTGGCCCGAGCGCTCCCAAAGCACGCGATCCATGATCAGCGGCCCTTTGACTTCCTGGTAATCATACTCAGTCAGCTTGTCGCGGATAAACTGCTCAAGTTCACGGAAAATGGTCCAACCGTTATGGTGCCAGAAGACCATCCCAGGTGCTTCTTGCTGCATATGGTACAGATCAAGCTGCTTACCTAGTTTACGATGGTCACGTTTAGCAGCTTCTTCCAAGCGTACCAAATGCGCTTTAAGTTGCTTTTTATCCGCAAATGCTGTGCCGTAAATACGCTGCAGCATTTTGTTGTCACTATTACCACGCCAGTAAGCGCCAGCCACATTCAGGACTTTGAAGTTCTGACAAAAGCTCATGTTTGGCACGTGTGGGCCACGACACATATCAACGTATTCTTCGTGGTGGTACAAGCCCGGACAGTCGTCACGTGATACATTCTCATCCAAGATTTCTATCTTGTATGATTCACCACGCGCTTCAAACGTATCGCGCGCCTCTTGCCAGCTGACGTTTTTCTTCACGACCTGATATTTGGTTTTCGCCAACTCTTTCATACGCTTTTCAATGGCGTCCAGGTCATCCTGGGTGAGCGAGCGATCCATGTCGATGTCGTAGTAGAAACCGTTGTCGATGGTTGGACCAATCGCCATCTTAGTGTCAGGGAAAAGCTGCTTAATCGCATGACCTAAAAGGTGCGCACAAGAGTGGCGAATGATTTCTAACCCGTCTTCATCTTTCGCGGTAATGATTTCCAGTTGCGCGTCGTGCTCGATAAGATCACACGCGTCAACACGCTCACCATTTACACGACCGGCAATGCAGGCTTTGGCAAGACCTGGGCCAATATCGTTGGCAACATCATAAGTCGAAACAGGGTGGTCAAAAGAACGCTGACTGCCGTCAGGGAGAGTAATTAGAGGCATTGATAACAATCCTTCTCAGTGGTGCCACACACCAAGTGGCACATGAAGTGTATTTTGGCGATTAGTAAGTAACCGCACAGTGCGAGTAGAATGACGATTATGAAGATCCCGCATTTGTGATGCAAGTCATCCCAATAATAATTTCTACGCGAGAATCAGCGTGATAAACAATCAAGTTTTCTATCATTCACTTGATTTTACATGAAACTTCATTAACCCTGATTTGTATACACAATTTTGACAAGGAAACCGTATGGCCAATGCGCCCCGTTATCAACAAATCAAAGCCTATATTGAAGAAAAAATTGAGACACGGGTTTGGCCGGTTGGTACGCGTATCCCCACCGAGTACGAACTGTGCGACCTATTCAACGTTAGCCGCATGACGGTCAATAAGGCGGTTCGTGACTTGGTGACTGATGGGTTACTCGAACGCACGCCACGGCTAGGCACCTTTGTCACTGAACCCAAAGCGGAATCCCCGTTGATGGACATTCGCAATATTGCCGATGAAGTCACCGCACGCGGTCAGCACTATCACAGCGTCATTCATGCCTTGAAGCGCCTCTCTGCGCCTGTTGACGTGGCAATGCGCTTGGGTGTGATGTTGGGCACCGACGTCTATTACAGCGAAATTGTCCATTACGGTGACGGTATCCCCCTGCAGCTCGAGCAGCGCTGGGTGAACCCGGCGCTTGCGCCTGCCTATCTCGAGCAAGACTTCAACCAGACCACCCCCAATGAGTACCTGTCCTCAGTGTGCCCAGTTAACACCATTGAACACAGTGTCGAAGCGATTAATCCATCAGCGGTAGTCAAAGAAGCATTGGCGATGAAGTCTGATGAGCCCTGCCTTTTACTTCACCGCCGCACCTGGAGCCAGCAAACATTGGTCAGTGCCGCATTACTCTACCACCCTGGTTCACGTTATAAACTCACGTCACGCACAGACAGATAGCCTAGCGCTCTCGTTAGGCGATGCTTGTTGGATGAATACCTCTCAGCGCTAAATCAAGGTTTACAACAATTACGTCAATCCGGCCACTATGATGAACGGGGTTCAGACTTTAAAGTGGGCCTTTATGATTAAGGCTCGTCCTCCCCTTCTACGTTAAACCTCTCGCTTCTCGCCGAAAAACGATCGAGTTGATCACAAAACCTTTACACTTTCTCTTGTGTTTGCTCTCTTATTTGTCTATACATTTGTATAGACATTTATGGAATAGCAAGGTATTCACCATGAAAAAGGTCTTTACCGAGGCAAACGTCATCAGTATGGCGAGCACGATGAGTGAAGCGTCAGGCTATCAATGCCAGTCTGGCTCTGCGATCGCCGTCGAGAATGGAAAAGTCGTTGCGCTAGGGGAGCAAGCCAAGCAGCTTGATTGGCCCAAGCAGTCGTTAAATGGTGCCCTAGTGACACCAGGGCTTATCGATAGTCACACACACTTGGTATTTGCCGGCAATCGTGCCAGTGAATTTGAGCAGCGCCTTAACGGGGTGCCTTACCAAACCATCGCTGAGCAAGGCGGTGGGATCTTGTCCACGGTTAACGCCACTCGCGCAGCCAGCGAGGACGAGTTACTGGCGCTTGCACTACCACGTGCTGAAGCACTCATGCGAGACGGTGTAACAACCCTCGAAATAAAATCAGGGTATGGCCTCACTTTTGAGGACGAGCTAAAAATGCTGCGCGTCGCACGCGCCATTGAGCAGCATGTGCCGGTTAATGTCTCCACCACCTTATTAGCCGCGCATGCACTGCCACCTGAGTATCAACATGATGCCGATCACTACATTGACTTTGTTTGTCATACACTAATCCCTGCCGCTGCAGAACAGCAACTCGCTGATGCGGTAGACGTCTTTTGTGAAAAAATAGCCTTTAGCGTCGACCAAGCAGAAAAAGTCTATGCCGCAGCCAATGCACATGGATTAAAGATTAAAGCGCACACCGAACAGCTCAGCGATCTCGGTGGCAGTGTGGCAGCCGCAAAAGCAGGCGCCTTGTCGGTGGATCATATTGAATACTTATCAGAAGCCGACGCTCAGCTTTTGGCAGAGTGCGGCACGGTTGCGACCTTGCTTCCTGGTGCGTTTTATTTTCTCCGTGAAACTCAACATCCTCCGATTCAAGCATTGCGTGACAACCAAGTACCCATGGCACTCGCGACGGACTTTAACCCAGGGACGTCACCCTTTGCCTCGTTAACCCTGATGATGAACATGGCCTCAACCTTTTTTAAATTGACGCCTAAAGAGAACCTCTACGGTGTCACCCGCCATGCTGCACAAGCCATGGGGCTAGACAATAAAGGGCAAATCGCTGTCGGATTTGATGCTGATTTTGCGGTTTGGCATTGCCAATCCCCGGCTGAGCTTAGTTACATGGTGGGCACTGCGCCACTGGCTGGGCGCATCGTTGGCGGAACATGGTATGACAACCAGGGGAGCCGCTGATGAAACACTTACCGGCTGATATGACGCTGTGGCAAGGGCGTGTTGACTCAGAGGACGGCGAGCGCGGACGACGCTTGCACCAAACGGTGACCTCGTACACGTCTTCTTGTGAACAAGGCGGCGTAGTGATCTACGGTTTTGCTTGCGATGAAGGTGTCGCTCGCAACAAAGGTCGTCAGGGTGCGGCACTGGCACCGGATACGATTCGGCAGGCATTAGCGAACTTTGCCTGGCATAACGCCCCTGCCCTCTATGATGGTGGCAATATCGTCTGTGATGACACCGACCTCGTTCTTGCACAGCAAGGGCTAAGTCAACACATCCACCAAACACTATCACAGCATAATGTTCTGGTGTTGGGGGGCGGACATGAAACCGCGTGGGCCAGCTTTCAAGGTTTATCCGGCTACTTGTCACGCCATGTTTCATCCCAGCAGGCACCCAAGATTGGCATCATTAATTTTGATGCACACTTTGACTTGCGTACGCCACAAGGGATCAGCGAAGCCGGTAGCTCAGGGACACCCTTTGCCCAAATCGCCCAGCTTTGTCAGCAAAAAGGCTGGCCATTTCACTATGCCTGCCTAGGCGTAAGCCGAACCAGCAACACCCAGGCACTCTTTGATAAAGCCACACAACTTGGGTGCTGGGTAGAAGAAGATACCGACATGCAAGTGGCTGCGCTACCAGCACTCAAAGCGAAATTAAGCGAATTCATCCAAGGATGTGATTACTTATACCTCACGCTCGATATGGATGTTTTTCCCGCTAGTGCCGCGCCGGGTGTGAGCGCGCCAGCGACAATCGGCGTGCCAGTACAGGTCATTGAACCACTGATTCAGTTTATTTTTGGTGAAGCCGACCGACAAGGTGCTCGTGTCCCCGTGTTCGACATCACTGAAGTTAATCCCAACTACGACCGCGACCAGCAAACCAGTCGATTAGCGGCTCGCATGGCTTGGACCATGCTACACGCGACGTCGCACCACATTGATTCACAAGGAGAGTAACCATGACGGATCCACGTTTTGATTCACGCACGGTTAAAGCCCCAACCGGACCAGAGCTAAATACAAAAAGCTGGCTAACCGAAGCCCCCCTTCGCATGCTAATGAATAACCTACATCCAGACGTGGCCGAACACCCTAATGGCTTAGTTGTCTACGGGGGAATTGGACGGGCCGCACGCAACTGGCAATGTTTCGATAAAATTGTCGACGTACTTAAACGTCTCGATGACGATCAAACCTTGCTGGTTCAGTCAGGTAAGCCTGTTGGCGTATTCCCGACCCACAAAGATGCGCCCCGAGTGCTTRTTGCCAACTCAAACTTGGTGCCGCATTGGGCAAACTGGGAACATTTCAATGAGCTCGATAAGCAAGGGTTAATGATGTATGGCCAAATGACCGCAGGGAGCTGGATTTATATCGGCTCACAGGGCATTGTTCAAGGCACTTACGAAACCTTTGTTGCCGTCGCTAAGAAGCATTTCGATGGTGAAGCCAAGGGGCGTTGGATCTTGACCGGTGGTCTGGGTGGCATGGGTGGCGCACAGCCGCTAGCAGCCACCATGGCTGGCTTTTCAATGATTGCGGTTGAGTGTGATGAAAGCCGCATCGATTATCGCTTGCGCACCGGCTATGTCGATCGTAAAGCCACCTCGCTTGATGAAGCCCTGGAGATGATTGAGCAAGCTAATCAAGCTGGTAAGCCCGTTTCCATTGGGTTACTGGCCAATGCGGCTGATATTTTCCCAGAGCTGGTGAAGCGCAATATCACCCCCGATGTGGTCACCGACCAAACCTCAGCCCACGATCCCCTTAACGGTTACCTACCGCAGGGCTGGACTATGGAACAAGCCGCTGCTCAGCGCAAAGAAAGCGAAGCAGAGGTCGTGAAAGCGGCGAAAGCGTCAATGGCCGTACAAGTAAAAGCGATGCTTGATTTGCAAACGCGCGGCGCGGCGACCTTGGATTACGGCAATAACATTCGCCAAATGGCACTCGAAGTGGGGGTTAACAATGCCTTTGATTTCCCAGGATTTGTCCCTGCCTACATTCGTCCGTTATTCTGCCAAGGAATTGGTCCGTTCCGCTGGGCGGCCCTGTCGGGCGATCCGGAAGATATCTATAAAACCGACCAAAAAGTCAAAGAGCTGATCCCGGACGACCCACACCTGCACAACTGGCTTGATATGGCCAAAGAGCGCATTCAATTCCAAGGCTTACCGGCACGTATTTGTTGGGTAGGTGTCAAAGACCGTGCCCGCCTCGCCCTTGCCTTTAACGAAATGGTGAAAAATGGCGAACTCAAAGCGCCCGTGGTGATTGGCCGTGACCACTTAGACTCAGGCTCAGTGGCGAGCCCGAACCGTGAAACCGAAGGTATGCTTGATGGCTCAGATGCGGTGTCTGATTGGCCATTGCTCAACGCAATGTTAAACACGGCATCAGGGGCCACCTGGGTATCTTTGCACCATGGTGGCGGTGTTGGTATGGGCTTTTCACAACACTCAGGCGTGGTGATTGTCTGTGACGGCACCGACGACGCACACCAACGTGTGGCACGGGTGTTGCGAAACGATCCTGCGACAGGCGTCATGCGCCACGCCGATGCCGGGTACGATATTGCCATTGATTGCGCCAAAGAAGAACAACTCGATCTGCCGCTGTTGGACTTACCAAACCAACCGCTGCGCTAAGGAGAGCAAGATGTACACATTAACGCTACAACCTGGTGAGCTCACCCTAGACCAACTACGACAAGTCAGCCGAGAGCCCGTGCAACTGGCGTTTGCTGACGGCATTGAAGCCACTATGAAAACCAGCACCGACACTGTCACCAACGTCCTTGAGCAAGGACGGGTGGTCTACGGCATCAATACGGGCTTTGGCTTATTGGCCAATACCCGCATTGAGCTGGACGATCTGGAAACACTCCAACGCTCGATTGTGCTGTCTCACGCAGCGGGCATTGGTGAGTTTATGGACGATGCCACCGTGCGCCTGATGATGGTGCTCAAAATTGCGAGCTTAGCGCGTGGCTATTCCGGGATCCGCTTTGAGGTCGTCAAAGCACTGGCAGAGTTGGTCAACCGCGAGGTGTATCCCTGCATCCCCAAAAAAGGCTCAGTCGGCGCCTCGGGCGATCTTGCACCATTGGCGCATATGAGCACAGTACTGCTCGGCGAAGGCCAAGCGCGTTATAAAGGCGAAGTGATTTCAGGTGAAGCCGCGTTAAAGATCGCCGGGTTATCGCCTATTACACTGGGGCCAAAAGAAGGGCTGGCGCTACTTAATGGTACTCAGGCGTCTACGGCCTTTGCCCTCGAAGGTCTGTTCGAGGCCGAAGATCTGTACGCCGCCGCCACGGTTTGTGGTGCATTATCAGTGGAAGCAGCCCTCGGCAGCCGACGCCCCTTCGATCCACGCATTCACGCCGTACGCGGCCACCAAACCCAAATGGATGCCGCTGCCGCCTATCGCCACCTATTGAATGAGTCCAGTGAAATTGGCGACAGCCACCAAAACTGCGAAAAGGTTCAAGACCCTTACTCACTGCGCTGCCAACCACAGGTGATGGGCGCTTGCTTGCAGCAAATTCGCCAAGCCGCCGACGTGCTCATTACGGAAGCTAATGCGGTATCCGATAACCCACTGGTGTTCCCAGAAGATGGCGACATCATTTCTGGGGGCAACTTCCACGCCGAGCCCGTTGCCATGGCTGCAGACAACCTCGCATTAGCGATTGCAGAAATGGGTAGCTTGTCGGAACGTCGGATGGCACTACTCATCGACACTAACCTCAGCAAACTCCCTGCGTTTTTGGTGAACAACGGTGGCGTTAACTCAGGATTTATGATCGCACAGGTCACTGCTGCCGCATTGGCCAGTGAAAACAAAACCCTGGCCCACCCCGCATCGATTGACAGCCTGCCTACCTCAGCAAACCAAGAGGATCATGTCTCTATGGCGACCTTTGCTGCTCGCCGCCTACATGATATGAGCAGCAACACACGCGGTATTTTGGCCGTTGAGCTGCTCTCAGCCAGTCAAGGCATTGACTTTCGTGCCCCCCATAAAAGCGCTGAGCGCTTGGAGCAAGCCAAAGCGGAATTACGTGGTGTCGTCCCGTTTTACGACAAAGACCGCTACTTTGCTCCCGATATCGAAAAGGCCAATGCGCTGCTTAAAACCGGCACCTATAACCGTTTGATGCCAAACGGTCTCTTGCCGAGCTTATCTTCCGTGTCTTAACCGCGGCAATAAGCACCAAACCTGACAGTTAAACGGCTCCTCATGAGCCGTTTTTTATTCAAACTGTCGCCATAGCCACAGATATTAGGCGACATCCTAGGCTACTATATAACCAGTTACTGTTACTTCCCCCTTTACCTCGATGTAACGGAGTCGCTTATGTGGCATGCCCTGTCTGTACACCTATCCGATCAACTCGGGATTGATTTTGAGATCACCGAAAAACACGCTCTCAGTGGTGGCGACATCCATGATGCCTATTGCGTTAGCGATGGCGGCGATCAACGTTTTTTCGTCAAGGTGAACGAGCGTGCCCTACTCCCCGCCTTTGAAGCCGAAGCAGAAGGGTTACGTCAACTCGCGATGAGCGGCCATATTCGTGTGCCTCAGGTGTATTTTGTTGGTCCCGTGAAAGATAGCGCTGTCTTGGTGCTCAACTATCTGCCCATCAAACCGATAGACGATACGCAGGCGTATTTGCTGGGACAACACTTAGCACGCCATCATCGGTGGGGGGAGCAAGCAGAATACGGCTTTGATGATGATAATTACATTGGCACCACGGAGCAGAGAAACTGTTGGCACCGCAAATGGTGTCGTTTTTTTGCTGAACATCGTATTGGATGGCAATTGCAATTGGCGGCTGAGCGCTCGCTGCATTTTGGCGACATCGATACCATTACCGAAAATGTTAAAGCCCAACTTGTCGGCCACACGCCTAAGCCCTCGTTACTGCATGGGGATCTTTGGTCGGGCAACATGGGGCTGTCGGTCAACGGCCCTGTGGTGTTTGACCCGGCTTGTTATTGGGGCGACCGTGAGGCGGATATTGCCATGACAGAGCTCTTTGGCGGTTTCCCGCAAAGCTTTTACAACGGCTATCAAGCCGAGTGGCCGTTAGATGAGGGCTATCAACAACGAAAAGATATTTATAACCTTTATCATGTGCTTAACCACGTCAACTTATTCGGCGGCCCATACCTCACGCAAGCAGAACAATTGCTGACAAAACTCACACTCACGGTGTAGGATGCGGAGCACACAAACTGAGAATGAGGTTGGCAATGTTATCTGCCGCAATATTTGATATGGACGGCCTGTTGGTTGACTCAGAGCCGTTCTGGCAACGTGCACAAATTGACGTATTGAGCGAGCTGGGTGTTTCCATCAGTTTGCAAGACACACGTGATACCACAGGCGTTCGAATTGACGAGATAGTCAAATACTACGCACGCACTCAGCCTTGGCAGGGCCCCTCCAATGCCGACGTACAAGCGCGGATCGTCGACCGTGTGGTGGCGTTAGTGAAAGACGAAAAACCGATGATGCCGGGCGTTAAAGAAGCGTTAGCGGTTTGCCATCAAGCTGGACTAAAAGTGGGCTTAGCCTCGTCATCGCCCCTTACGCTTATTCATCCAACCCTCGATGCGTTAGGACTCAGTGAGCAATTTGCCATTGTCGAGTCGGCGGGCGCGCTTAAACACGGCAAGCCTCATCCAGAGGTTTATCTTAACGCCGCCAACGCCTTGGATGTGGATCCCGAGCACTGTGTTGCCTTTGAAGACTCATTTACCGGCCTACTTGCCGCCAAGGCGGCCTCAATGAAAACCATTGTTGTGCCCGCCGCTCACGAGTGGGAAGATCCCCGTTTCGTGATTGCCGACCAAAAGCTTGCGAGCCTTCGCGCATTTAGCGCAGATAATCTCGAATCGCTCTAGCTGTCGACATCACGATAGCAGCATAAATGGCATTCACCGGCATTCAGGTGATATGCCATTTGTCGCGACGCATAGCCCAGTTTATCGATCATATTATCCCCTACGTTTATCCCCTTAGCATCCTCATCTATACTGACCTTAAGTACAGAGAACCGAAAAGAGGTGTGTAACCATGGACGATATGACTGACCGGATCGTAAATTGCCCGCACTGTGGTCATCGCTTTGATATCACATTGGATCTAAGTGGTGGCAACCAGGAGTTTTATGAAGACTGCCCAAACTGTTGCAATGCCATTCATTACGATATGCAGATTGATGAATCTCATCGAACCATTAATCTGTTTATTGATGCAGACGATGAGCAAATTTTCTAGTCGTTAGGCTCGCGGCCACCGCCACTCGCTACCTTAAAATCATTGCATCGTCGCAGGTGCGAAATTGATAGTGCTTTCGCTTTCCTTTCTCTTCCTCGGGCAAGTATAATTGCGCGCAATCGATTCCTCCCTCCTTTTCACTTAAACATGTTGAGGCCAACGTGCAGCAATACCATGATGAAGCAAGAGCCATTGTTCGGCTCAGTATTCCAGTGTTTATCGCGCAAATCGCGCAAACCTCTATGGGGTTTGTCGATACCGTGATGGCAGGTGGCTATAGCGCCACCGATATGGCCGCCGTCGCCGTCGCATCCAGTGTGTGGATGCCCGCTATTTTGTTTGGTATTGGCCTGTTGATGGCGTAATGGATGTCGAAGCGGCGCTCACGATTAAGACCATTGGTTACTTGCATGCCGTGATTTGGGCGGTGCCGGCTTTTTTGCTTTTCCAAGCGATTCGTAACTTGTGCGAAGGCATGTCACTCACGGTTCCAGCAATGGTAATAGGCTTTATCGGCCTGGCCGCTAACGTGCCGCTTAACTGGATGTTCGTCTACGGTAAGCTGGGAGCCCCGGAACTTGGTGGCGTCGGCTGTGGCGTTGCCACCGCGCTAGTGTACTGGCTGATGGCAGCGCTGATGGCCGCGTATGTGATGATCAGCAAAAAGCTCAGTGGTCTGCACCTATTCGCCACCCTTTACACGCCGATTATCAAAGAGCAAATCCGCTTATTTAAACTCGGCTTCCCCGTGGCGGCCTCGCTGTTCTTCGAGGTGACCTTGTTTGCGGCGATTGCTATTTTAATCGCCCCACTTGGGCCGATAACCGTGGCCGCTCATCAGGTGGCGATCAACTTTTCCACCATGATCTTTATGTTGCCGATGAGCCTTGGCGTAGCAGTCAGCATTCGTGTCGGCCACCTATTGGGCAAACGCACCACCGAAGGCGCGGCTAATTCCGCCAAAATCGGTATTTGGCTGGGTGTCAGCACTGCCGTGGTAACCGCCTTACTCACCGTCTGGCTGCGCGACCCAATTATCGCCCTGTATTCTGATAATCCCGACGTCGCCACGCTGGCATCATCATTGATGTTATTGGCAGCTGTCTATCAGATCACCGATGCCATTCAAGTGGTCGCCGCCGGTGCCCTGCGTGGCTACAAAGACATGCGCGCGATTTTCCAACGCACCCTAATCGCCTACTGGGGACTGGGTTTGCCACTCGGTTATATGCTAGGCATGACAGACTGGCTGGTACCGGCCATGGGCGCACATGGTTTCTGGGTTGGCATTATTATCGGCCTATCCAGTGCGGCTGTATTGTTGGGTCTACGCTTACGCTGGATGCGCCAACAATCCCCCGAGTTCCAACTAGCCATGGCAGAGCGGTAAAGGGCTCTTTACCCTGTCAAGTAATTTGACAGGGTGATTGCGGTCACAGGTTTACCAAAACAGATTTAAAAGTTTATAAAACAGCGTGATAGATCATAACTCACAGCTACGTTACTAAGGGTAAACCACGTATAGTTTGTCAATAACCCCATACAAACCATGTGGCAACCCGGTCACTTTGTCGTAGAGTTGTTTATGTTTGAATTCTTAAAATCTCGCTTGTTGTCAGGTAAAACCTTACATGAATCTCCCAACCATCCACCTTTTGTTTATTCACTGTGTATTCGTAGCCGCGATGTCAATCAAAGCACGTTATCGGCTTTATCTTTCTCAGAAGGGAAAACACCTCTGGTGCTGGCTTTTATCTCACCCCATTTACCCTTTGAAGCAACAACCCAAAAACTCCAAGCCGCGATGCCTTTTTGTCAAACTCTGATAACCATAATGACAGCTGGCGAACTTGGTGGTGGGCATACCTCGCTGTATCACACCACAGAGGGCGAATGGGATAACATTGTTTTACAGAGTTATGGCGACAATGTCATTGAATCTGTCAGCGCAGCGACCGTGCCTTTACATTGTGAAGACATCAAAAGCGGTACGCCGACATTATCGCCCGAGACACGCATTGAAAAAATTACCCGTTCGTTGCAACAGCTCAGAGTGCCTTTTACTATCGACGCGCAAGATACAGTTGCACTCACCTTTTTTGATGGATTAAGTGGCTCAGAAAACTTTTTTATGCAGGCCCTTTATGCAACCCGCCGTTTCCCTTGCTATTTCGTAGGCGGCTCAGCAGGTGGCACTCTAAATTTCCGCGAAGCTAAGTTGGCGCTCAATGGGAAGCTACTCGACAATTATGCCGCGCTCGCTTTTATCAAGTTTGCGCCCGGTATTCGCTATGGCATCATGAACAGCCATAACTTCAAACCAACAAACTTTCATCTAGATATAGCCAAAAGCGAACCGGCTGCTCGAATTGTCACCGGTGTGTTTGCGCCCAACAGCACCGCCCTGATTTCACCAGTACAAGCGTTATGTGATTACTTTTCTTGTCAGGCTCACCAGCTCGAATCATATTTGGATGGCTATACATTTGGAATAAAGATTGGCGAGCAAATTTATATCCGTTCGATCGCTGCGATTGACCATGAGCAAGGTATCCTGCATTTCTTCTGCGATCTCGATTTTGGCGACAGCCTCTATCTTATGAAAGCGGATGACCTAGCTGAAGTGACAGCACGCGACTATCAACAACACTTAAGAGACAAACCTCGCCGACCTTTTGCCATGCTCGCTAACGATTGTATTTTGCGCCGTGTCAACAATACGCAGTCACTATCACGAGTCACTTGCTTTGATAACATCCCCAGTATTGCTGGTTTCTCAACATTTGGTGAACTATTAGGTGTACACCAAAACCAGACCTTGACCGCACTCATGCTATACCGCGTCGAACCCAACGAATCTTTTGCTGATAAATTTGCCGATCAATTTGCCATTCACTATGCGGATTACCGTGGCTACAACGCTCAAAAACAAATTAATAGCCTACAAAAACTTTCGGCACTCCAATCGCATAGTATCAATCGCCTGTCTCGGTACAAATCATTACTTCAATCACTGTTAGACAGTTACAGTGGTGTGGCCGACTACGCCACCGAGAGCGCAGACATTCTCCAAGCTGTCCAAAAACAGTTTTCAACGCTTGCTAACGAGGTCCAACAACAACACGGGCAAAGCCAAGATCTACAAATCCATACCGACGCACTGAGTGTGAATGCCAGCCGTATAGAAGAAATTTTAAAAGTGATTGATGGCATTGCCGAACAAACCAATTTGCTGGCACTAAACGCTGCTATTGAAGCGGCACGCGCAGGTGAACAAGGACGTGGGTTTGCCGTGGTCGCTGATGAAGTCCGTAACTTATCGCAAAATACGCAAAACAGCCTTAGTACCACCGGAGAAACCGTCAGAAATGTCAACGGTGCCATTGGTCAGATCAGCCATGTGATTGGACTAACCCTCGAGGTAATGGATAAAGTCCAGTACTCTGCTGATGGGCTAAGCGATGAAGTAACACGACTACTGAGCCTGTCTGAACAAGCAACAGGGAGTATTCAATCGAGCATTGCTAATATAGAACAAGTACAACAAGATATGACAGCAATTGATGAAGAGCTTTCTACGATTTTATCCCTTACGCAAACTCAACAAGTATAATTAACAAGGAAAACTGTTCCTCACACTGTACACGTAGATCCCAACGAGGCGATCGTTAATCCGATCGCCTGCGTACATGTTAGCATCGTTAAGTCAGGAGCTTAGCCAAGAGCCAAATCATGCGCCGAATACAAACCGCAATACTCGTCATATCGTTAGCAGCATTAGCGGGATGCCAATCAGATGATCCGGCCAAGGACATGATGGCCGACTACTATCAGCGACTTGGCAATGTGCTGGATGCGCCAACCCCCGACTTCACCGCCCCTGAGCTACCGACATTGCCACGTAAACGCGATCTGGTTCAGCCACTGGAAGAGCTGAGAATGGGCGTCCTCGACGCTTACGAGCTTCGCCAGTGTGGTTTGTTCAACCTGATCGCGGAGCGTAATTCTTCCTTAGGTAAAGTGGCCGACCGCTTTCGGCAGCTCGACTACGAGCTCCATTTTATTGATACCGCGGCGCAGTGTTTGCCGCAAGTGAAGGATCCAAGTATTCACGCTGAGCTAGAAAAGGCGCTGGCGCTTAAACGCCAGCAGCGGGAGAAAGTGATCTGGAATACCTTAATTGATAGTGATGCTTGGCGCGCGCAGCTCAGCTTACCGTCGTTTACGCTCCCCATCGAGCTTCCAGCACACAGCAATGCGGTCAACACCATTGCGCAATTTAGCCAATTAATACCCTCAACCCAAGCGCCCACAGAGTCTGTTACAGACTGGCAAGAAAGCATCGAAAAACAGCCAATTTTAGGCGATTTGTTTGTGAGCTTGAGCTATCACACCGCTTGGCTTAACCAAACCAGTGAACTGATTGCTAACCATCAAGATAAAGTGCGTTGCGGCGGTAATTTTGATACCACCCGTTTAAAACGCCTGCAGACTGTCTTTTATAAGTTTTACGTGGGTGATGTGCAGCCATATCTGGCTCGGGTAGATGGGCTGTATCGCGATCTTGCCCCGGCTCTTGYGCGTCTCGCGAGCTTAAACACGCCTGACACATTTAACGATTACAAAAACGCCTACTGGAAGGGAGACGCTTATCAGGCCTACAAAGCGGCGATTAAACATCATGCTGATGTCTGGCAACAATTGTTCCAGCGTTGCGATGTCAAACTCGGGCAATAACGCATCAACAATCAGCGCGTCACCGTTAAAACAGTCACTCACGCATGACAGATAGCGAAAACATCGCCATATTGACGATCAAATCGCCAAACAGTCGTTTCTACGCAAAAATATGGGCTTAAGCGCTTGCGTGACACAGATGAACTCGCTACTATTCATCCCGCTTTCAAGCACTGTGCGTCCGTAGCTCAGCTGGTTAGAGTATCGCCTTGACATGGCGGGGGTCGGTGGTTCGAGTCCACTCGGACGCACCACGTTGCTTGAAAAACTAAACTATGCGTCTGTAACTCAGTTGGTTAGAGTGTCACCTTGACATGGTGGAAGTCGGTGGTTCGAGTCCACTCAGACGCACCACATTTTGAAATTCGCGTCCGTAGCTCAGTTGGTTAGAGTACCGCCTTGACATGGCGGGGGTCGGCAGTTCGAGTCTGCCCGGACGCACCATTTCCAGAGAGCCTGCTTTTAAGCAGGCTTTTTTGTTTTGCGCGAATACCGCTATCGGCTCATTAAAGCTAGATAGGCTCACGCCAAACGCTCTACAAATACGCCATCAATACCATGAAATAAAAAACG
The DNA here is from genome assembly GCF_001995685.1 of Salinivibrio sp. IB282. Lineage (NCBI taxonomy): Bacteria > Pseudomonadati > Pseudomonadota > Gammaproteobacteria > Vibrionales > Vibrionaceae > Salinivibrio > Salinivibrio sp. IB282. The sequence goes on from NZ_MUET01000006.1 coordinate 62,074, forward strand.
AGGCAGGCACAAACACCCACCCCATTTGTTCATGCTTGTTCGTTTTACGCTACGGYGCTATCGGCCGCTAACACAAACTTTTCAATCGCTTTGGCCACACCGTGCTCATCATTGCTCTCGGTAATGTAATCCGCGATTTGCTTGGTTGCTTCCATGGCATTCGCCATCGCAATCCCAAGGCCCGCGTATTCCAACATCGCATGATCGTTTTCAGCATCGCCCATGCAAATCACCTCGTTAGGTTGAATACCTAAATGCTCCGCAATGGCGGCCACCCCCGTCCCTTTATTGCTCTCAGGGTTTAAAAACTCGAGGAAGAAAGGCGCACTTTGTACGACTGTAAACTCCTCCCGCAGCGCGGATGGTAAAGCGGCGATCACTTCATCTAACTTGCTTGGCTCCGCCACCATCAACACTTTGATAATCGGATGATCATCGCTTAGGGTCTCGAAATCCATCACGGTAATATCCAGGCCGTTGATCTTGCCCTCAATCTCGGTATACGGATTCTGTGCGGGTGTAATCAAACCGTGCTCAGTACTAAAGGCATGCACAGAGGCTCCCAGTGCCTCGGCGTGCCGAGCCAATGTTTTAGCGGCTTTTCCGTCGAGCCCTTTTTGCAAGATCACCTTATCGGTCCCCACGTTTTTCACCATCGAGCCATTGTAATAAAGCACAAAGTCTTTATCTGAATAGATACCCAACTCATCCAGCTTAGGCTGCATGCCCTCAAGCGGCCGACCGGACGCCAATACCACAGTCACGCCTTTTTCACGCGCGCGGGCAATGGCTTGCTTATTCTCAGCAGAGATTGCTTTCTCGCTGTTCAACAAGGTGCCGTCCATATCCAAGGCGATTAATTTGTACATCGTTTACTCACTTCAACATCAACATAAAATCAGAAATTGTCCCAGAACCGCAAACTAAACGCCGTGCCTACAACAACATATCGTCTTCAATCGCAATAAAGCGATCGACACTGTTCACCAAGGAATTAGCCGTTAGGGAAGGCACACCAAGCACGATCGCTTCAGTGTGATAGCGCGCGCGGATTTTGTTCATCAGCAAGTCAAAATCTCCGTCGCCAGATAACAGCACCACGGTATCGACCTCGGGAGCGGTTTCCATCACATCAATAGCAATCCCCACATCCCAATCGCCTTTGGTACTGCCATCGGCGCGTTGAATATAAGGTTTGAGCTTGACGGTAAAGCCAATGTGGCGCAGGGCATCTTGAAATTTGATTTGCTGATCGTCATCGCGGCGAATGGCGTAAGCATACGCAGTTACCACCTCCCCCATCTCATTGAGGGCTTGCCACAACTGACGATAGTTAAACTGACGCCCGTAGGCTTGGCGTGTGGTGTAGTAGATATTTTGAACGTCGACAAAAACCGCGATTTTTTTCAAGTCAGGCTCACAGTCGGTGGGAGAATTGAAGCCAGAGAGGATACCACATCACGCGACCTTGAAGACAATCWCAAGCGTCGCCGCGTCTAGCAAAAACAAAAAAGCCGCTGACAACAGCGGCTCTCACGAGGGTTAGTATCATTAACTCAATCCAACAATATTACCCTCATCATCGAGGTCAAGGTTCATAAACGCTGGTTTTTCCGGTAGGCCGGGCATAGTCATCACGTTGCCGCATAAGGCATAGACAAATCCAGCACCCGCGCACACCTTATTAGGCAGCGCTTCAATCATCGCCTTGAGTGTCGCAAGCTCAGCATCGCTATCTTGCGGGAAACGGTTAATTGCGACCACTGCCGGTACACCATATTGATTCACATTGTTGATGTGCCATTTTAGGTTTTCAAACCCTGCCACCAATGCTTCATGATCATCCGCAAAAAGTGATTTTGGTAATGGCTGCCCAGGCAAAAAGTTATAGTGCGTTGAGTTGGCTTTAAGGCCACGTAATGTCGCCACAATCACCGCGCAGTCTGGTGCTTTACCCGATGCTTGCGCTTTGATGTTGCAGGCTTTTTCAAACCCCATGTCTGAGCCAAAGCCGCCTTCCGTGACGGTATAATCACCCAGCTTAAGCGCAATGTTATCGGCGATAATCGACGAATTGCCATGAGCAATATTGGCAAACGGACCGGCGTGAATCAGTGTCGGTACGCCTTCTAGGGTTTGCATCAAGGTGGGTTCAATCGCTTCTTTCATACTCACCGCCATCGCGCCGGCCACTTGCAAATCTTCGGTGGTGATCGGCTCACCGGTATGGCTATAAGCCAACACTATGCGGCCGATGCGCTGACGCAAATCGCGAAGATCGCTCGCCAACGCCAAAATAGCCATTAGCTCAGAGGCAGCCGAGATATCAAACCCGCCCTCACGCTCGTAGCCGTTGATGGTTTTGCCAGGCTCGTTTTTCCCCACAGTCACCATACGCAAAGCGCGATCGTTGTGATCCATCACCCGCTTCCATACAACGCGACTTGGGTCGATTTTTAACGCTTTTAAGCCACTACGCGCCTCAAAATCGTCATAGCCTAGGCGTTGCTCGTGATAGATTCGCGCATCAATAGCCGCAGCAGCCAAGTTGTGCGCCGCGGTCACCGCATGAATATCTCCCGTTAGGTGGAGGTTGAGCTCCTCCATTGGAGCCACTTGCGAATAACCACCGCCAGCTGCGCCACCTTTCACACCAAATACGGGCCCCATCGAAGGCTGACGAATACACGCTGTCACAGAATGATTCAGCTTCGCTAAGCCTTGCGCCAGGCCAATGGTGGTGACGGTTTTTCCTTCACCCAAGGGCGTGGGAGTGATGGCGGTGACCAGAACCAACTTCCCCGTTCGGTTGGAGGCAAGACGCTTTACGCAATCGAGAGAAACTTTGGCTTTATAGCTACCTTGCGTTTTAAACTCTGAGTCAATGAGGCCAGCTTGCTTGGCAATGGTAGATATGGGAGCGAGTGTGGTATTACGACAAATCTCGACATCAGGCAGCATGAAACCCTCTCAACAGCGCACAATATGTTTAAAGCAAACGTTTGCGTGAGCATAATACCGCTAAAACAGCTATTGTAAAGCGAAAGGACGCTTGCCGTAAGCGTCCTTTAACGTTTTTATCATGCCTCGCGCCTATGCTTGCGCGTGGGAGCGAGTTAAGCGTGATTTAAGCGACTTTAAATTGCCCGACCAAGGTATCGAGATCTTGGCCAAGCGAACTCAGCTCTTCCGCCGCGTGTGACGACGTCTCGCTCGCGTTTAGTAAGCTGGCGACAATGTCGCGTATTGATATTAGGTTACGGTGAATATCTTCCGTCACCGTGGTTTGCTCTGATGCTGCGCTGGCAATTTGCGAGGTCATATCGTTCACTTGCGAGAACGCCGCACTCACCGAGGTGATTCGCTCGCCAATTTCTGATGAGATCGTTGCCATGTTTTGGCACTCTTGATCACTGTCGGCTATGGTTTTGACCGCACTATCCACATGCACATGCAGGCCATCGAGCATGTCACGGATCTCATGAGTGCTGGTTTGGGTGCGACTGGCCAAGGTGCGCACTTCATCAGCCACTACCGCAAAGCCTCTCCCCTGCTCACCCGCACGGGCCGCTTCAATCGCCGCATTCAGCGCCAGTAGATTGGTTTGCTCGGCAATCTCACCAATCACAGACAGCACCGAGGTGATCTTGTCCGACTGGGCTTTAAGCTGGTCCACCTGCCCGCTCGACTCACCCATTTTCGCTACCAACCGCTCAACCGACGAGATAGATTCATGCACTTGGGTTTGTGCATTCTGGGCGTCTTGGGTGGCAGACGTAGCGGCATCAGCAACCTGAGTAGTGTTCTGTGCCACTTCCTGCGCAGCAGAGCTCATTTCTGTTACCGCGGTGACCACTTGCTCGGTCTCGTTATCATGGGTTTGTAGTTTTTGCGCTACCGCAGATGTTTGCTGAGCCATATCACTGGCGGTGCTGTTTACTTGTGCCGTCACTTGCGCCACACGCTGAATAGTCTGCTGCAGTTTCTCTACAAAACGATTAAACGCATGGCCAAGTTGCGCGATCTCATCATGGCCTTGCACATGCAAGCGCTGAGTGAGATCCCCCTCGCCACTGGCGATATCATTAAGCTTATCGAGCATGTTTTTCACCGGCTCGCCAATACGCTGCGCAAACCAACTCACTAATAAGCCGGTAATCACCACCGTGCCTAGCCCGAGCAAGGTTAAACGGAAAATTTGCGCATTCAAGGTTTGCTCTGCGTCGGTGCGATAGGCAGCGACCTCTTGCTCAATGTCATCGGTGTAGGCACCTGTGCCTAACAGCCACTGACCGTTATTCACCATTACCGCATAGCCGATTTTATCAATCAGCGCATCGGTACCCGGCTTATCAAACATAAAATTGAAGTAGCCATCGCCACGTTGTGCGGCCTCAAGCAGGCCCTGAATGACCTTGTTGCCTTTCGGATCGGTAAAATCAATCAGGTTTTTCCCTTCAAGCGCAGGCTTAACAGGATGAAACACATTAATCCCCTGCTTATTGTAGATAAAAAAGTAACCCGCTTCGCCAAATTTCACATCAGTAAGCGCCGTTTTCAGCGCCGCCAGACGTGCCTCACTGGTACCGGGATTGATGCGTTCTACAATGTTCTCGGCCACCTGAGTCACTTCTTCGAGTTGTTTTTTACGCTCGTTGACTAATTTTTCCCGAAACGTGGCAATGTTCTCTTCTATTAGTGTTCGCTCGTTATGTGCCGTGATCGCACTCAAAATCAATATCGAAGCAATAAGCGGCACAATGGCAAGCAGCAGTATTTTTGTTTTAAACATCAGCTTCATTAGCATTTACCCTACAGACTAATTTTGTAAGCAAATGCTACTACTTAACTAGACAGACAAAAATATAAACTGCTGTTTTATTTGATCTAAACGCAATTACACCCCCGGGGCTGTGACCCGGGTTGGAATGTCATGTAAATGGAAAGGTCTTTGTCATATCCTGGTGTGGGTTTGGCTCTTTAACTCGCGTCTGTGTGAGAGCGAGCAACTCGTCTCACCAAACCATTCTGCTATTTATCCCGTATTCTTAGGGGATTCAGGAGGTGGCTATGAAAAATCGTAAAGTGCCGCATGGTAAGTTTTCTCGCTTTGGTGCGCTGGCTTCGTTGGCGGGGCGGGTGGCGTCGAATGTGGCGTGGGAAGGTACCAAACAGTTTGCCCAGGGTAATCGGCCGAGTCGTAAGGACCTGGTAATGTCGCCGACCAATATTGCCCACGTGGCGGATAAACTGGCGGATTTGCGTGGGGCGGCAATGAAGGTTGGTCAGTTGCTTTCGATGGATGCAGGAGATCTGATCCCGCCAGAGCTTAGTGATTTGCTCGCCCGCTTACGCAGTAACGCCACACCCATGCCTCCGGCGCAGCTTAAAGCAGTACTTAATGAAGAGCTGGGCGATAATTGGCAGGCTGAGTTCACTCATTTTCGTTTCTCACCCATCGCGTCAGCATCGATTGGCCAAGTGCACGAGGCCTATACCGATGCCGGTGAAAAAGTGGCGGTAAAGGTGCAATACCCGCGCATCAAAGACAGCATTGATAGCGATGTGGATAATGTGATCACCTTATTGCGCCTCAGTGGCCTGATCCCCAAAGAAGCCAACTATCAAGCCTTACTCGATGAAGCCAAGCAGCAGCTGCATGACGAAGCCGATTACCGCAAAGAAGCACAAGCACTGACTCGGTTTGGCGACCATTTGAAAAATGCCAACGGTTTAATGGTGCCAAGAGTGCACTCAGCCCTTACCTCTGACCGCATTCTCACCATGAGCTATATGGCAGGAGAGTCGATTGAGCGGCTCAACAAGGCCTCAGAGACAATTCGTCACCGTGTGATCAGTCGTTTATTCCAGTTGCTGTTTGAGGAGGTCTTTGTATTCGGTGAAGTACAAACCGACCCCAACTTTGCCAATTATTTGTATCAGCCTGACACCGGGCGTGTGGTGTTGCTCGATTTTGGCGCCACGCGTCAGTATGCCCCGACGTTTACCGATGGCTATCGCAAGCTATTTTTAGCGGCGATTGAAAAAGACAACGTGGGTATTGAGGCGGCACTAACCCAAATTGGCTTTTTTGCCGAGCACATCTTGCCGGAGCAAAAAGCCAGCGTGCTGGAGCTTGTAAACACGGCGTGTGAGCCGATCGCAACGGATGCGCCTTTTAACTTTGGTGACGCCGATTTGGCGACCCGTTTGCGTAACCGAGGGATGGCGCTGAGCATGGAGCAAGGCTATTGGCACACACCGCCGGCGGATGCGCTGTTTTTACACCGTAAAATTGCCGGGTTGTATTTGCTGGCGGCCAAGTTAAACGTCAGCTTTAATGTCCGCCAGTTGTTGCTGCCTTATTTAACCCACTCGCATACGGATAATCCGGTGGAGGCATAACCACCCACAGCGTGCGGCGCGGTGTCCTAGGGGCTATCGCGCAGCGCCTCACAATAGGCGACCAAATCTTCCGCGGCCCAGTGGCTCGACACATTACGAGCGGTTAAAGCAGCATCAATCCGCCCTTCGCTGACTACCTCAAACCAATGGCTGAGCATCGCGGCAAAACCTTTGCTCGCTTGCATACCCGTCCAATCTGGCAAGGTAAGCTGTGTGGTGACGTTGTCTTGCATGCGCGCACCGCGGGTAAAGCCATCAAAGAAATAGCACTCGTTACGATAGGCCGCGGCAATGGTTTCTTTGTTGACCCCGTACTGGCGGTTCATGCTGGCCTCAAACAAGCTATTGTCGCGGTGCCAACGCACATCTAAACGCCCGAGCAAGCCCTCGCTAAATTGCGCAAATACATCCAAGTCATCAATATTGATGTCACCATGAACATTGATACTGTCGAGCGGATGAATGAAATCATCAAAAACAAAACGACGTGGCGCATCGGGCAGCGCATGACGGTGTTTCTCCCAACGCAACGATAAAAGCGGTGTGCCCAGCTCATCTTCAGGGCGCTGGCCATTAAGGTGGGTGTTGAGCAAAGGCAAATAACGCCGGTTAAACCCGGCAAATAAGGGGGTTTGTTGTTGCTCTGCCAAGTTGAATAAGGATTCAACCTCCGCGCCTGATGGAGCAACGGGTTTATCGACAAACACTGGCACGCCTGCTTGTAAGCAGGTACGAATCAAGGCCGCATGCGAGTCGGTCGCGCTGTGGATCATCACCCCATCCACCCCTAAGGCTAAGCACTCGTGGATATCACTTGCGGTCTCACTCACACGATATTGCGTGGCCAGCGCCGCCCGTTTCGCGCTATCACGGCTGCACAATACCCACTCCAGCCCCGGCCAGTTGGCCATCAATGGCAGGTAGGCTTTTTGTGCGATGTCCCCTAACCCGATCGATGCGATCTTCATGCCTTCTCCTTACATCGTGCGTTCCCGCGGGCCAAGTCCGCGCTGGAAGTCGCCAGCAGAAATCAGTAACCTAGCTGCATTCTACACAGTGTAAATCGTTATGAATATTTTAATCTCTTGGTTTTCTCAGGCGGGCGCATGGTTAACACCCTGGCTCAGTGATATTGCAGTGGCGATTGTCGCGTCACTGTTGGTGGTTTTTGGCAATGATATCAATCGGACGCTACGCCGTTTACTGACCGGCCATCATTTTATCGTGCGTACACTCGTTTTTGTGGCGATCAATGCTTTTGGTTACGGTGCTTTTATTATCGCCGTCTCCCCTTGGTTGGCACGACAAATGCGCGGATGGCCAGATCATTGGCTTTTTGCCGGCTTGGTCGCGACCTTTATTTTTATTGGTATGTGGGCACAACGGCAGCGACAAATCTAACGCCTAGCCACTACACTCACCCACAATAGTTAAGTGGCTAATGTGGGCGAGAGGCTTYTCTACATGATATCGATGAATTGTCAGCCAACGAGACACGTCAAGCAATCCGGCGACGGCCTCTTGGCGTATTGGTGAGAAAAAGGAGAGATGTATGCAACGCGGATTAATGTGGTTTCGCCACGACCTTCGAATACATGATAACCCTGCACTCGCCAATTTAGCCTCGAGCTGCGATCAACTGACCTGCGTGTTTGTGATTGATCCAAATTGGTATCGCGCGGATCACTTTCAAAGCAAGCACCTCGGAGCCCCACGTGAAGCGTTTTTGTGGCAAAGCTTAACCGAGCTGCATCGCGCGCTGGATGCGATGGGACAAAAGCTGATCATTCGCACCGGCAAGCCGCTCGAGGTGGTGGCGAATTTGTGTATGGATCACGCGTTTGATCTTATTGGCGTGACCGACCACCCAGGCACGCGCGAGCGTCATCAGGTTGATATGCTGGTCGAGCGCTTTCCACAGCGAGTGGTCGTCTCGGATGCTCACACCTTGTTTACCCAGCACCAACTGCCTTTTGATTTACCGGATATCCCTGCCACGTTTACCCAATTCCGTAAAGCGGTGGAAAAACGGGGGCTCAAGCCGCGCCTACCGCTGCCGGTGCCTGAGTCGTTGCCTGCCCCCATCACAGCGATTAAGTCCGACCCCGCGCCCCTGTCTGATCGCCGGATTGCGCCGTATCAAGGTGGTGAAATCGCCGGACGTGCGCAGCTCAATCATTACCTTTGGGATACTCATCGCATTCAGCGTTATAAAGAAACGCGAAATGGCTTGGATGGTTGGGATTTTTCGTCACGCTTATCGGCCTGGCTCGCTAACGGCAGTTTGTCCGTGCGCTGGGTCGCTGCAGAGCTCGATCGCTATGAGCGCAATGTCGAGAAGAACGAGTCCACCTATTGGCTATATTTCGAGCTATTGTGGCGCGAGTATTTCCAATGGATGCTGTATCACTACGGTGCCCGTTTTTTTGCATTTAAAGGCGTGGCTAACAAACGGCCACTTACGACCTTTTATGCCGAAGCCTTTATGGCGTGGCGTGAAGGCACTACGCCTTTTCCTATCGTCAATGCGGCGATGCGCCAACTTAAGCAAACGGGTTGGCTCTCTAATCGCAGTCGACAATTGGTCGCCAGCTGCTTAATCCATGAATTAGGCGTTGATTGGCGCTATGGCGCGGCGTACTTCGAACAACAACTGATTGATTTTGATGTAGCGGCTAATTATGGCAATTGGCAATACTTAGCAGGCGTTGGTGCCGATCCGCGTGGCAGCCGCCGATTTAATCTCGATAAACAAGCCAAACAGTATGATCCCGATGGCACATTTGTTAAGACTTGGGTGGGAGAACACGTCTCATCCGAACTAAAGTGACCTTATAAAATCACCACTTTAGCCCTCGGCGGCTGGCACAGCCGCCGACGTATATTGAGCGACTAACTGAATCACACGATCACTGACCCGGCGAGAAAATAGGAGGGCAATGTGCGTCACCGGGTACACATCGTGACTGATCATGCCCTCGATTTTGGTCTCTTCAACCAGCACAGTGCCATCGCAAACTTGGTCTTTTAATAACAATCCAGCGGGTCCCCACGGGCAATCGCCGGCAAGGCTATGTAATGGCGGAAGGTTTTGCCAGGGTTTGACCTTGTCAGGGATAAGCATCTCTTCGCTGCGTTGAAACAACCAGCCGCCCCACCCCAGATCGCCAAAGATACGTGCCAACTTCGCGCCTTGATGCGGTGTACCCAAGGTGATCACGGCACGAATGTCGAGAGGTGGTCTATCGTTCTGCTCTGTGTGCTGTTCCAAGTAACGGCGAATAATGAGTCCGCCCATCGAGTGACCAACCAAGATCGCGGGCTGGTCGCCAATAAAAGCATTTATCTTAGCGGTGATATCATCCAGATCCGGATTAAGCGTATTATAAGAAACATTCAGTACCTGATGCCCTTGTTTTTCCAAGCGCTCGCACAGCGGAATTAAAAATACGCCATGCATGTATAGCCCATGAAGAGTCACTATTTTCATCCCGCCTCCCATTCGCCGCTGCGTTCAGCATACCAAGGTATGCCCCTTGCTGCCCATAGGGGGTTGATACGACAGAGAGCTTGCATCACAACAACGAGGACGCGTTAACAAAAAACGCCCCACAAACAGTGAGGCGTTGATGATGTATTGGGACGCGCATGGCGGCTTATGCGTGATGCCTAATTAGAAAATCAGGTGCGCAATCCCCGCGATGACAGGCAGTGTGACCAGCGTACGTAAAATAAAGATCACGAACAGCTCCCACAGCTTGACTGGGATTTTGCTGCCCAGCAACAAAGCACCCACTTCCGATATGTAAATCAGCTGGGTCACCGATACCGTAGCAATCACAAAACGGGTCATTTCACTGTCGATTTCAGCGGCTAAGATGGCCGGGATAAACATGTCTGCAAAACCAATCACCATGGTCTCAGACGCTTTCACCGCATCAGGGATATGCAGCAGTTCAAGCAATGGTACAAACGGTGCTCCTAGGATGCTGAACACATCGGTGTATTCGGCGACCATCAACGCGGCAGTACCAATCGCCATCACAACCGGCAATACACCGAGAACCATATCGACGGCGTTTTGTACGCCCTCTTTTAGCACACTGCTTACCGAGCGAATTTTTTCGGCACGTGTCAGTGCACAGTGCAGTCCATAGCTCAACGTGTTGTGACCAGCCGGTAAGACTTCATCATTGGTTTCACGCTCAGCGTTATCGATAAGCGCATCTTTTTTCCAGCTCAGAGGCGGTAGACGAGGCACGATAATCGCCGCGGCAATCCCCGCTAGACAGACGGTGAGATAGAACCAGGCAAACATGTGCATTAAGTCAACTTGGGCTATCACCACCAAACTAAAGCTGATTGAAACCGCAGAGAACGTCGTACCAACCACTGCTGCTTCACGCTGGGTGTAAAAACCTTGCTCATATTGTTTACTGGTCATCAAGATACCGACACTGCCATCGCCTAGCCAAGACGCGGCACAATCAACCGCAGAACGCCCCGGTAAACCGAATAGTGGGCGCATTACCTTGGTGAAAATCGCGCCAAGCAGTTCAAGCAAACCGAAACTTGTCAATAGCGGCAGTAATAGGCCAGCAAAGATAAACACAGACAACAAGGTAGGCAGCAGCTCATTGAGCACAAAGGCCCCCGTTGTTTCTCCCATGATGACCGGCGAGCCCAAGCCATAAAACGCCATCACGATAAAGGCAGCCCCGAAAACACGGGTGACAAGCCACACTGGTGAGACGTTAAACAAGCCATTAAGAAAGCCATTTCGCATGATAACGGCAGGTTTGGTCAGCGTAACCAACACTGAAACAACGGCACTCAACACCACTAAGGCAGTGACGACCGCTGTTGCACTGTTACCTAGTAAGTCCAAGACACTGCTCGCCATCACCGCAATCGGAATAGTGACACTGTCACCGAAACTGACGGGCGTCATAAAAAGGAACAACCCCAATAGTGATGGGATTGCGAACATCAGAATGTTTCTCATCGAAGGTGACTTCGTAGAGAGAGTGTCAGTTTTTTGCATACGTCTGAATCCTGAATTTATATTTATCTCACCGCGAGTATCAGCGCCTTTGCTGATTAATTATTCACTCACCGTGACTAACTGACATGCAGATTATCGAATCATGCGCAGGATGTAAATAACTATTTAGTCATAAATACTGAATAAATACACCCCAAAAGCAGATTGCACATGCCTAATGGTGGTTTTATAGTTCAACAAACCATCTTTTGTGAAAAGTTTGTTACGTCGTTTTATTGACCAAGATCAGATTCTGTTACTCACTTGTAGGGAATGAGGCGGGTTGGCTCACAGAATGCGCTTAATGCTCAAGCGTCCAACGCCCGCATCGTTGCCAAACGCTCGTTAACCAATTTTAAAGTCAATGCGCGCGTATTCTTTGATCAACCAATCGCCAAAGTCATTGAGGAGGGTCATGACAGCACGTTTTTTTACCGGTTTACGCTCTAGCAGGATAAAAAGTCGCTCAATCGCCATTTTTTTATCCGGGTAGTGTTTGATAAAGGCATCCGCACACTCGTTGAGTGATTCACTCCAATACGCTTCTTTATGAAGTACCAAACCAAATGCGCCGCGTATCAGGGTATCCGCAATCGATTGAGCCGTATTGAGCTGGGTATTCCATGTGGTGGCGGCAGTGATTTTTTGTTTGGCACGCGCGAGTTTGTCAGAGATATCTGGATTCATCGCCTTCGCCACTTCCCAGCTGGCTTCAAATAAACCAAAACTGGCCGACAAGTCTTGGCCATAGAGGCAAATGGCTCTGTGCTTAAAAAAGAATCCCCAGTGAAAGATTTGTGAGAGATCTCTAACATGTGACACGGTCACGATATCGATATGACAATCACTGATCACCTTGCTATGGCTGGTTTTTAATCGCCAGAGCAAGGTGTTTAATGCGTTCGATTGATCAAGCGTCAGGGCGTGTTGGCACACCACCGTCAGCGATAGCACACTTTCATTCACCACGGCCCGTCGCCAAACAATATCTCCACTCACATAGACGCTGTGAAGCCGCTTGCCGAGCAAGCCACGGAGTTGCTTCACCGCTTTAATCATCACGGGGATAAATTCAGATTGGAACGGGGCACGCCGGTCGGGCTCCGGTAAATAGGCGTTTCTGGGTTGCAACTGAGTCACGACTTTCACACAGGTTTGGGTACGCGCGCTATTGTTGGTCATCTGCATAAACAAATCAACGCTCTAACTGCAGGTCTGCTTTTATTTTAGCCAGAGGTTGTCGATTTCACCATGGACACCGACGGTTGGGAGGAGGAATGCGTATACGCTCTAGGTACGTCTTTGTAAAAGGCAACCGATACGGCGCGGCTGAGATACCCCTTACAGCATGATATAGTGCGCATACATACAGACAATGAGAGCTTACCATGACGCAAGAGAATCAACTCAGCTTGGAGACCGTGTTAGAGATCGCGTTCGAGATTTTTGCCGAAACGGCCCCAGACAACTTGGAGTTCGACGATTTAATGCTCTATGAGTCCCGTTTTGAAGAAGAAGGGGGCGCTGTGGTGGTTGAGGTCAATAGTGATTGGCCAGAGCATGTGGGCGCCGATGTTGATTTGTCTCAGTGTGCCGAGGTGCAAATGGGTTTAGCTGGCGCTGAGGTGTTAGATGAAGTCTTTGTGCGTATGCTCATCAGCCGAGATCCGGATAATAAATTCTGCCATTTATTGTGGAAGCGCAGCCCAACACAGATCCACTAGCCCTGCCCCGCAGGATAACGGCAGCGATAGGTGCTGCCGTTGTGGATGCGACTGTCCCACCCATAGCGTCCAGTCAGTTGTGGATACCCTGTCGCGGAGACATGACTAAGGGTTATCGGTGCGGACTGGTGCTGACATCACCCAATGTCAGAGTGGGATTATACCC
>NZ_MUET01000060.1:0-18036 GCF_001995685.1 Salinivibrio sp. IB282
AAATAACCAATAACTCATGCTAGCTTGCTCTTAACCGGATGATGGCGGCAATCTTGCCCTGCCCGTAATCCAGGCGCAAGCCTCTCTTTTCGCTCAGTACAAGGAGTTTTTCGTGCCATCTTTTCGCCCTCTTATTATCGCGTCGGTCAGTATGCTGACCCTCGCAGCTTGCAGCAGCAGTCCTTCGGGCCCCGTAGAGCTTGGGCATCGTAGCGATAAAGTTGACACGGGTCTGGTTCATACGCCGCAGCCTTTTATGCAAACCGGCCAAATCTCTGTCAGTCCCGAAACAGCTAGCTTCACGCCGTGCGGCAGTCAAAAGCAATATTGGCTGGATTTAACCGCCGATCAACGCGCAACCTTATCCCAGCAGGCCGGGCCGGTATACAGTGAATTTGAGGGCTACTTTACGCCGGTGTCACGCCGCGGATACAGTGCTGATTACCCCGCCGCGGTGACCATGACACGCTTAAATATGCTCACCAGCGAACTAGAAGGATGCGCGCAACCGCGTAATACCTTGTTGGCGGAAGGACAGACCCCGACCACCTGGTCGGCGGCCGTCGGTCAAGGACACCTCGCTTGGGAAAGCGAGCAAGACTCACAAGAGCGCCCGCTCAGCGGACAAAGCATGAGCCAAGAGCAAGCACAATTCCGAGCCCAACAAGCCGCTTTAACGCTTAGCGCGCAAGGCTGCCAACAAAGCGCTAACACCCTCTATGGCTGGCAAGCACGTTTAAAAACAGCGAAAGGCACTTACCAAGGGTGTGCGATCTTGCCGTCAGTGGATACCAGTCAGCATTGGGCGGGCGAATACCAAGGTACCAGCCAGTCGCCCGGCCAACCGACACTGACCACACAACTGACCTTGCTGCCCGATCATAGCGCCATCACCAGCTACCACCCACAAGGGGAAGCGGTGACCAAAGAAACCGGGATTTGGCAGCCGATCGGGGACAATCAAGTGCAAGTGCTCACTACTCGCAGTGGTGAGCAAATGGTGGTGTCTGAGCGCATATATACACGTAACGGGTTTACCCTCACCGCCTCCGAGGAAACCTTTAATGGCAATACCTACTCATTAGGTCATGACGGCTTAACGCTGAGGCTCAAAGTCGGGGATGCCGTGAACGTATCAAACCAAACCGGCATTAAAGGCAGCGCCGAGAAAAACCCGCGCGTTGAGCAAGCACTCAAAGACTACCTCAGCGATAACGGCCAAACCGGCCCACTCACCTATCGCTGGCTCACCCACGATCTCAATCAAGACGGGCAGCCTGAGCTGTTGGTCTTGACCGACAGCTGTGGCAGTGGCGGTTGCACCTTATTGGTGTTTAAAGGCGACGCGCAAGGCTGGCAGTTTAATAGCCGCATGACACTGGTGCATGTGCCGCTTTTATTAGCACGCAACCAAAGCCAGGGTTGGCATGATCTAATCGTGCCGGTCGGTGGCGGTGGTGCGCCTGCCGGCCACCATGTGATGCGATTTGATGGGCAGCGTTATCCACTTAACCCCAGCACTGCGCCTCGCGCGCCCAAACCGGATGGCTCAGACACCGCCTTATTTGCCGATGGCATCTATGCCACCCAGCAAGGCGTGGTATTGGGAGAAGAATAACGTAGACGCGAGCGACCGTGGCACGTGGGCTCGCATTCCTTGTCGGACTTGCGCACAATAGCAACCTAACACCTTGAGGAGAGTCTGATGGCCCGTTCGCCCTGCCGCCAATGCGGTTTTACCTATCACTGTATCTGTCACTGCTATTGGCCGCTTGAAAGCCAATTGCAATGCGTGCTGGTGATGCACGAAAACGAAGCGGCGCGCCAATCCAACACCGGCAAACTGGTTAAAGCGGCGCTGCCCGACACGAAAATCGAAATTTGGCAACGCAAGCAACCACCGCAAGCCTTGCTCGACAGCTGGGCGCGCGGTGATGTGTCACCTTGGTTGTTGTTTCCCAGTGATGATGCTATCCCGGCAGATAGGCTATTTGCTGACGCGGTTCGGTCTGTCTCTTGCGCGGATGGGTCAGTCTCTTGCGCGGAGGCGTTAGCCGCCACCAAAGCGCCTCGCGCGCCGTTACAGTTTGTGGTGCTGGATGCGACTTGGCAGCAGGCGCAAAAAATGCTCAATAAAAGCCCGTGGCTCCATCGTCTGCCGCGGGTCAGTTTGCCGTCGACTGCGGCCTCACAATATACACTCAGGCGCAACCAACCACCGGGACACTTGTGTACCAGTGAAGCGGTGAGTGCATTACTACGAAGCCAAGGCGACGTGAACGCCGCCACGCAGCTGGACCATTTTCTGGTCCACTTTATGAAGAGCTACGAGGCCGATCGCCACCATCACACCACACCGCTCGCCGCCCCAAAGATGCTGCCCCCAAAAGAATGAACAAAAAAACGCCGAGCACAGCGCGCGGCCATGCTCGGCGTTTAAGTCGTTTATGGGCTACAGCTTAAAGCGGCTGATCTCTTGCTCAAGGCTATGAGAAAGCTCGGATAACGTCGCGGCTTGACGCGCGGCTTCATCCGCTTCGGTCGATAGCTCATTGGACACATCGCGAATGCCCTCTGAGTTACGGGTGATCTCCGCAGTGACGCTCGATTGCTCTTCCGCTGCCGAGGCAATTTGGGTGGCCATATCGCTAATTTGGCTCACCGCCGCAACAATCTGGCTCAAGCTTTCGTTCGCCGCGCTGGCATCGTCCACACTGGCATGCGCACGTTGCTGGCTATCTTGCATCATGGTCACCGCGCGACCGGTTGCCTGCTGCAAGGTATCAATCATCTGCTGAATTTCGGTGGTTGAAGCATGAGTACGCTGGCTCAATATCCGTACCTCATCAGCCACTACCGCAAAACCACGGCCATGCTCACCGGCGCGTGCTGCTTCAATCGCGGCATTCAACGCCAGCAGATTGGTTTGCTCGGCCACTTCTTGAATGGTCGACAAGATGCTAGTTATGCTATGCGCATGCTGGTCGAGCTCACCAATCACACCGGTCGCCGCTTCCACTTCACGGGCAAGCTCGGTAATCGAGTGCTTACTTTGCTCCACTTGTTGGCCGCCATCGTTGGCGACGCTTTCGGTCTCTTGGGCGGTGCGCGCGGTGTTATCCGCATTGCCGGCAATATCTTGGGTCGCCGAGGCCATTTCATGGATAGCGGTCGCCACCATATTGATTTCATCTTGCTGATGACCAATCCGGGTAGAGCGCTCTTCGGCTTGTGCCGCGGTCAGCTCGGCCTGTTGCTTGAGCGAGCCAGACAGCTGGCGTAAATGCGACACCATGGTGTGCATGTTGCCGACAAAACGGTTGAAGTTATTGGCGAGCTTACCAATTTCATCATTGCTGTGTGGCTCAAGGCGCTGGGTTAAGTCCCCTTCACCGGAGGCAATTTCTTCTAGCGCGGCGGACACATTGAGCAAATCACGGAACAACACGTGCATCAACCACGTCACAGCACCGGCCACCAGCAAGGTGATAACGAGGGCTGTCAGTATAAGATCGAACAAGGCATCACCCTGGCTGGCGTATTCGGTGCGCTTATCCAGCTCAATCGCCAGCACCCAATCGGTGTTAGGAACCGAGGCAAAGTAAAACAGTTTATCAACGCCATCGACAGGCAATTCTACCAGCGATTGCTGTGCCAACGCCTGACGCACGCGGTTTTCATTCAGCTCAGGAGACAAGCTGCGATACGGTTTTAGCAGGCGCGCTTTAYCTTTGTGGGCGAGGAAGGTGCCATCGGCGCCTAGCAGCATCGCGTTCGCATTTTTGCCCACGTTTAATTGGGTCACATCGCGGATCAACTGGTCAATCAACACATCTGCGCCCACCACACCGATCAATTCGCCATTACGACGCACCGGCTCGGCCAAGGTCACCAGCATCGCACCAGTAATCGCATCACTGTATGCGGTGGTAATAATCGGGCTACCAGCGCTCACGGCTTGCTTGTACCACGGACGGACGCGAGGGTCATAATCATCGCGGTTGCGCTCAGGACGCGAACGATACATGGCGCCTTTTGGGGTGCCAAAGTAGATATCGTCAAACCCACCGGCCTCGCGCGCTTGCTGCAAATAACTCACACGATGGCTACTGCTGGTGTAATCGGTAAAGGCACTGGTGATATCAGCACGGATTTGCACCCAACCGCTGATCGATTCAGTCGCCGCATCGGCGATACCACTGACGCGGCTATAGATGCTCGACTGGGTTTGGGCTTGAATCTGGCTTACCGCAAGCCAGGTGAGAAAGGCGGCCATCAGCAATACAGCAGATAAGCATGCCCCAATTAATTTTTGTTTTAGTGATAACTGCATGGGAACGGCTCTCAAAGCAACGACAGGTTAATTCCAAACTCCCCGATAACCGAGGTAGCAATAGTGAACAGCCGTCACCCCGTCCCTAGGGTACCGCGAGCCCATCCAGTGCATCGCGGGTTCACAGCGCCGGATAGTTTTTATCCGACATGGCAAGCGCGCGCTAATGTAACAGCGCGCAAGAAAGATTGCTATTTTTTAGACAAAAAACAGTCAACTAGAGAAGAGTTAGAATCAAGATCACACATGCTGCCCGGCTACCCAGCCGGAGCTCCAGGCCCATTGGAAGTTATAGCCGCCGAGCCAGCCGGTGACATCAAGCACTTCACCGATAAAATACAGGCCGGGAATATCTCGCGCTTCAAGGGTTTTCGAGGAAATTGCGTGGGTATCCACCCCACCAAGCGTCACTTCTGCAGTGCGGTAACCTTCAGTGCCGTTTGGGGCAATGGACCACTGGTGAAAGTAGTGATGAAGTTGATCGAGCTGCTTGTCACCGAGCTGCTTGAGCGGTTTATCCGGCAAGCTATCGCGCGCAATCAAGACCTCGACCAAACGTTTGGGGAATAGGCGAGACAGTGAGGTTTTTAAGGTTTGGTTGGGGTGCTTATCACGCATCGCCACCAGCACGTCTTTTAGCGACTCACTGGGGAGTAAATCGATAGTGACCGCTTCGCCCGGTTGCCAAAACGAGGAGGTTTGCAACACCGCCGGTCCCGATAAGCCGCGGTGGGTAAAGAGCAGGTTCTCGCTAAAGCACACCCCAGACTCGGTGGTGATCGAACATGGCACCGACACCCCGGAAATATCGGCAAAGCGCGTTTTGTCCTCTTGGTGCAAGGTATACGGCACCAAGGCGGCGCGAGTGGGCAGCACTTTTAGACCAAATTGCTCGGCAAGCTGGTAACCAAAGGGGGTAGCGCCAAGCTTGGGCATGGAAAGGCCGCCCGTGGCGACCACTAACGACTGGCAGCGTACCGGCTCGCCATTGAGTTTAAGGCGAAAGCCGGCTTCTTCTTGTTCGATATCATGCACTTCACAGCGATAGCGTTGACTGATGGTGGCTTGGTCGCATTCGGCCAAGAGCAGGTTAACGATATCTTTGGCGCTGTCATCACAAAATAACTGGCCATGATCTCGCTCGTGATAGGCCACACCATGGGTGGCCACCAGACCAATAAAGTCCCATTGGGTGTATTGCGCCAATGCGGATTTGACGAAGTGCGGGTTTTCACACAAGAAGTTATTCGCGGTGACATCATAGTTAGTGAAATTGCAGCGTCCGCCGCCTGAGATCAAGATCTTGCGGCCCGGCTTTTTGGCATGGTCCACYACCAAAACACGGCGACCACGTTGGCCAGCTTGTGCCGCACACATCAATCCGGCGGCACCGGCGCCAATCACAATTACATCATACTCAGTCACACGCTTACCTGTTTATTCTCTGCTCACCCTGTGGGAGCGGCATTGTAGCAGCCCGCACGTGAGCGGCAAGCGCGATTTAACGCGCCTGCGCTTCAGGCGGTGGCACCATGGCATCGGCATCCTGCGCCATCAGGCTTGGATCCATATGCAGCGTACGGGTTGGAAGAGCAATATCCGCACCGTGCTGATGAATAATTTCAATCACATTTAATAACACGTCTTGTTTTACCTGATGGTAACGCTGCCAGTTGACCGTTTTGGTGAAGGTGTAAATAAAGAAATCGAGCGAGTGTGGGCCAAAGCTGTTGAAATTCACTATCAGGGTTTGTCGCGTTTCAATGTCTGGGTGAGACTCAAGCATGGCATACACATCATCAATCACCGCGCTCATTTTATCGGCGTCTTGATAACGCAGCCCAATATTTTCGTAAATCCGACGGTTCAACATCCGCGAGGGGTTTTCCACCACCACGTTGCTAAATACCGAGTTGGGCACGTATATAGGGCGCAAATCAAAGGTGCGAACCACTGTCATGCGAATACCAATTTTCTCCACCGTGCCCTCAATGTTGCGATCAGGGGAGCGCACCCAGTCGCCGACTTTAAATGGGCGATCAAAGTAGATCATCACCCCGCCGAAGAAGTTGGAAAGCAAATCTTTGGCGGCAAGACCGACAATTAAGCCCCCCACACCACCAACCGTGAGTAACCCGGAGACACTGACACCCAGGCTTTGTAGCAGCGTAATCACGCCAATGCAGACGGCGAGTGCGCGTAAGACGTTACCAATGGCGTTAATCGTGGTGTGATCACGGCGCCCTTCGTCAAATAACAGCTGCTCTCCACTGTTGACCAATCGGAGCAAAAACCAGATCAATAAGAACACGACCAGCAGCTCTCTGATCACGCTCACCCAGCTTAAATTCAAGTGACCTGCGGTATTATCAAGAAAAATTTCTAGAGCATGAAACGCAGGCCAGCCCCAGATTAAGAGGGAAAATGGCGTATCAATCGCGGGCCACAGCACATCATCCCAACGTGTTTGCGTGCGCTCTGCCAGTGCCTTTAAGCGCCCCATCAACACACGCCATAGCGCCCAGGCGACGGCTCCAAGCCCCATCAAAATGACAATATCTGAGATCCAGTCCCACGCGGCGGCTTGATAGAGTGATTGCCACCATTGGATTAGGCTTTGCATGCTTCCCTCACGATTACGGTGTCTAGGCGTTTATGCTTGTCAGACTAACAAAAAAAATGCTGACCTCGGTCAGCATTTTGTCTAAAGAATGGTTATCCGTTTACCAGCCCGCAAAAGCGACAAGAAAAAAGGTCGCGAGCAAGGCACCGGACAGGGCAACATTAAGCGTGAACAGATGACGTACCTTATTGCATTTACCCACAAATGCCGCATCGTGATGATGAAGGTACTCTTGGCTGCGAATATATTGGTATAAACGTTTTTGTCGCGAGATATCGCCTTGGGGTGAGAGTGAGAAAAAGTTGTTATCGCCACGACAGATTTGCTGATAAAGCAGCGGATTGGCGTCGCGTAACATCACAACCAGTGCACGCAATGAAGATAGGTAGCGCGCGAAATTGACTAGCATGACAGTAAATACCGCCATGATCAGGATATCACCGTTCATAGACCTCTCCCTCCGCTACGCCGGATAGCGCTCAGAGGGAGAGGTAAGTCGATTACTGCCCTGCTGAGCCGTCCATCACTGACGTAGACTCTTCAACTGCCATCGATGCCAAGTCTTTGTCGATAAAGAACAGCGCCTTGCCATCTTCGCCGACTAACTCGATCTTATCGAGTATGCCTTTAAACAGCTTCTCTTCTWCATGCTGCTCCGCTACATACCACTGCAAGAAGTTAAAAGTCGAATAATCTTGTGTGGTAAACGCAACGTGCGCCAAGCTGTTAATCTTTTCCGTAATCAAGCGCTCGTGCTGATAGGTTTCACGAAACACTTCGCCCAGTGATGCAAATTCGTGACGCGGTGCATCAATCGAACCCAAAATAGGCATCGCCCCTGTCTCACTGACGTAAGTAAACAGGCGCTGCATATGCTGCATCTCTTCTTGTGCGTGCTTATGCAGGAATCGCGCGGCTCCTTCGAAGCCTTGATCCTCACACCAAGCGCTCATTTGTAAGTATAGATTTGATGAGAAAAACTCCAAATTGATCTGCTCATTGAGCCTGTCAACCATGGCAGGTGCTAGCATATAAAACGTCCTCTTTATTGGGGGTTAGCTGCCATTCTGACCAGCAGCACGTTGGTTTTCAAGCGGATCACGCCGACTAACGGCATCGATACCGAGTCTTGTATCGAATTTATGACTCGTGTCATCGTCGAATTGTTGATCGGAATGCGATCACAGTGACTGTTTTTTATACGCAAGCTCGCTAAACTGCGATGACAGCCTCATAGAAAAAGGATAACCCTATGTCATATAAGCATATTTTGGTTGCTGTCGATTTGTCAGATGACAGTGAACGCCTGCTCAAGAAAGCCGATGTCTTAGCCTGTGCCCTCGACGCTCAGCTCTCTTTGGTACACATCGACGTCAATTACGCCGAGCTTTACACCGGGCTCATCGACATCAACTTGGTCGAATCGCGTAATCGTGTGATTGAAGAGGCGCAGCAAAAGCTGAATCAACTGGCCAGTGATGCGCAAAGCTCGGTGACACATACCTTGGTCAGCAGTGGCGATCTTGCCGAAGAAATCACGGAGTCGATTCAAAACATGGGCATTGATCTGGTCGTGGTCGGCCACCACCAAGACTTTTGGAGCTCGCTGCTGTCCTCCACCAAGCAATTACTCAATAAAACACCGGTCGATTTGTTAATGGTGCCTATCCGCGACTAGCTGCACCGCCTCTCTTACCTGTGAAGGCCCTGTGAAGGCGGTGATGCCGCCTTCTTGCTTTCATCATTGCTTTCTCTCTTATCCACACCAAGACGAACCGATTGCGTCCCCGCGATGAAACGGTACACTGCCTTTTTATTTACGATATCGAAGGAACCGAAGTCATGGGGTATCTTAGCGGCGTCACACTGCTGTGGGCCTTTTCATTTAGCCTGATTGGCGTGTATCTCGCCGGCCAAGTGGACAGTTATTTTTCTGTGTTGATGCGTATTGTATTGGCTGGATTGGTGTTTTTGCCCTTTTTACGCCCTCGCCAAGTAAAACCAGCGTTTGCCGCCAAGCTGATGCTGGTCGGCGCCTTTCAACTCGGTATTATGTACTGCTTTTTCTATCAGTCCTTTTTATTTTTGTCGGTGCCAGAGGTGCTGCTGTTTACCGTCTTTACCCCGCTTTACGTCACCTTGATTTACGATGCCTTAAAACGCCAGTTTAGCGCTTGGTATCTGCTCACGGCCGCGATGGCGGTGCTCGGTGCCGTGGTGATCCGCTATGCGACCGTCAACCCAGATTTTCTGGTCGGCTTTTTGGTGGTACAAGGGGCGAACCTTTGCTTTGCGATTGGCCAAGTCGGTTACAAGTACCTGCTTGAGAAAGAGCAAACTCAGCTGCCTCAACATGCAGTATTCGGCTGGTTCTATCTTGGCGCTTTAGTGGTGGGCGTGCTGGCTTTCGCCTTGCTCGGCAACAGTGACAAGCTACCCACGACACCCACCCAGTGGGGCGTATTAATTTATCTAGGCACCATCGCCTCAGGGCTGGGCTATTTCTTTTGGAATAAAGGCGCGACGCTGGTCAATGCGGGGGCGCTCGCGGTAATGAACAACGCTTTAATTCCAGCTGGGATTGTGGTCAATGTACTAATCTGGAACCGCGATGCGGATCTGCTGCCCTTACTCAGTGGCGGGGTACTGATTTTAGCCGCGCTGTGGTTTAACCAAACCTGGGTCAAGCGCCGCGTCGAGACCCAGCGGGGGGTCGTCGCCCAGCGGTAGGCCGCCCAGCGATAGCCCACTCCACAGTAGGCCGTCCCACGGTGGGCCGTCCCAAAGCCTCAGTGACCCGAATGCAAAACAGGCAGGGAAGTCCCTGCCTGTTTACTTTCCCGAGAGCGAAGACTCACTCAGATAAAGGCAAACGCGTCTGAGTAGAGGTGATCACGGCTCACGCCCCGCTCTTTGCAGAACATGTCGCGTGCAACACCGGCCATTTCAAAACGGCCCGCGATGTAGATGTCATAAGCGCCGAGGCTAACAAAATCTTCCATCACCGCTTCTAACACATTGCCTACTTTGCCTCGCCATTCGCCTTCCGCCTGTTCAACCACAGGCATAAAGGTAATATTGCGATGCGATTCAGATAGTGCTTGCAGCTCGTCATGCGCGTAAAGCTGACACGGATTGCGTGCCCCCCAATAAATAAAGATTGGAGACTGTATTCCTTGATTAATACAGTGCTCGACCATGCTTCGAACATACGAAAAACCGGTCCCACCGGCAATCAACAGCAAGGGACGCTCACTCTCACGCAACCAGGCATCGCCGGCCGGTTCAGTGATTTCAAAGCTCGCTTCACCGCTTTCTAGCACGGCTTTGGCTTTTTCTACCACTTCCAAGGCAAACGGATTTTCGTCCGCCGCACCGACGTGTAGCTCGAGTTCGGCACCATCTTCACGACATGGGCTACTCGCCAGTGAAAACGGGCGTTTATCTTTTTCGCCCATTACTGCCATCACGTATTGTCCAGGCTGGTAGCTCACCGCCTGCTGTGGTTTCAGGACAATGCGGTAGGTGTGACATGCCAACGGCTCAACGGCTGTCACTTCACATATTATCGACATTCTGTTCCTCTGTTCGTTTTGCTACAGCCGATGAGGTTATAAGAGGCGGCATCACTACCGCCTTGGCTGTGTTTTATCGTTAACGGTGAATGCTAGCGCATTCCAATAGGATTAGTCTAAGATCCCTAATTCGTCCCAAATCGCGTCGACACGTGCGACGACCTCTGGGTCTTTCGCGATCGGTGTGCCCCACTCGCGATCGGTTTCTCCTTGCCATTTATTGGTGGCATCAAGGCCCATTTTCGAGCCCAGCCCCACCACAGGCGAGGCAAAGTCGAGTGAGTCGATAGGGGTGTTGTCTACCATCACAGTATCTCGCGACGGGTCCATACGCGTAGTGATCGCCCAAATCACGTCATTCCAATCACGCGCGTTGACGTCGTCGTCACACACTATCACAAACTTGGTGTACATGAACTGGCGCAAGAAGGACCACACTCCCATCATCACCCGCTTGGCGTGACCAGGGTATTGTTTTTTCATGGTCACCACCGCCATGCGGTACGAGCAACCCTCAGGCGGCAGATAAAAGTCGACAATCTCTGGGAACTGCTTTTGCAAAATCGGCACAAAGACTTCGTTCAGCGCCACGCCCAGTACCGCGGGCTCATCCGGTGGACGCCCCGTGTAAGTGCTATGATAAATCGGCTTTTTGCGCATGGTCAGATGCGTCACAGTGAACACATGGTGGCGCTCAACCTCATTATAATAGCCGGTATGGTCGCCATAAGGGCCTTCGTCCGCGTATTCATTGGGATCGATATAGCCTTCCATCACGATTTCCGCACTGGCCGGTACATCCAAGTCGTTGCTGATACACTTAGCCACTTCGGTTTTACTGCCCCGCAATAAGCCAGCAAATGCGTATTCCGACAAGGTATCCGGCACGGGTGTCACCGCGCCTAGAATGGTGGCAGGATCAGCGCCATAAGCCACGGTGACCGGAAAAGGCTCGTTGGGATGCGTTTGCATCCAATCATGCAAATCTAACGCGCCACCGCGATGAGCCAACCRGCGCATAATCAATTTGTTTTTGCCGATTTTTTGCTGGCGATAAATGCCGAGGTTTTGCCGCTTTTTATTGGGTCCGCGGGTAATCGTCAGCCCCCAGGTCAGCAAGGGGGCGACATCCCCGGGCCAGCAGCGCATCACCGGAATCTTATCCAGATCGACCTCATCGCCGCTCAGCACCACCTCTTGGCAACGCGGACGACGCACGGTTTTGGCCGGCATATTAAGCACTTGCCGAAATACGGGCAGTTTATCGAGGGCATCACGAAAGCCTTTGGGTGGCTCTGGCTCTTTGAGATACGCAAGCAATTTGCCCACGTCACGCAGCTCGAGCACGTCTTCTCGGCCCATGCCTAGGGCAACACGCTTGGGCGTACCAAATAGATTCGCCAGCACCGGAATGTCATAACCCACTGGGTTTTCGAATAACAGCGCCGGCCCGCCCGCTCGTAGGGTGCGGTCGCAAATCTCGGTCATCTCAAGATCGGGGTCAACCGGCTGGGTAATGCGTTTTAGCTCACCTTGCGCTTCAAGGTAGTCAATAAAATCGCGCAGATCGGAAAGTTTCATATCAGGCTCAACGGGTTAATGGTCGCCTCTATGATACCAAGTTAAGCGGTATCCGGATCGGTAAAGGCTCGACATTAGCGCGACGACAACGCAGATGCAATGTGCTGCTGCCCAAGCGGCCCTAACTGATCTTGCAAGCTACTCAACCAATCACCTTTACCCGCCTCCACCAGCAGCTGCGCCACTTGGTTGCCTTGTCGTAGCGACAGTTGTGTCTGCAGAAAATCGGCAACCGGCGCAGGCAGTGGCGATAAGTTGGCCAGCTGGCGAATCGCAGGTCCACGCAACGAGGGGTTATCGGCCGCCGCCATCATCTGCTGCAGTGCAAAGGGTTCTGTACCGCGCGCTCGCAGCGCGTGCAAGGCCGCGAGGCTATACGAGTCCGTGCCTCGACGCCATAACCTTTCATACAGCGCGGGACGCTCAGTGGCTTGCGCCAATGCGGCTAAAATCGCATTGTCTGGCATCCACATTAAGGTCGGATCATTTAGGTACTGATCGGCTAAATACGCTAAACCATCGTCGTCATAGTCGGCGATCATGGTTACCAAGGCATCACGACGTTGGCGATAATCGGGTTGGTCGGGGTGAACCCAATCAGCAATGACTAGTTGGCGATAGCTTAATAGCATGCCTAGCTCTTGGGTTAATTGCTGCTGACGATAGCGATTAAGCTGCTTGCGCGCCGCGGCGGCGTAGTGGAATGCGGGCGTGGTCACCCAATAGCCGTCTTGTTGGTGACGTAACAGAAAGTGTGGCTGCTGCTGACTTAAGGTCACGAGATACTCGCGCCACTTGTCGTTATCAAGCCGCAATGGTGAGGAGAGCAGCCGATACAAGGTTGCCTCACGCGTCAGAGGAGGAAGCTGGCGAATGTGTGACTCAAGCGCATTGATATCGCCCTTGGCTTGGAGGGTAAAGGCAGTACGCATCGCATCCGCCGTACTCGCTTTATCTAACACTTGCTCAATAAAAGGCTGCGCCACGATTTGCCCATCGGCCGCTGGCGCGTTGGATGCCAAAACAGTGGGGGAAACAAAGCCCACTATCCCCAGGCATATCCCGACTAGCTTGATGCGAAAACGTCTTGCCATCCGTTGCAATCCTATCTTCGGTGCCACGCGTCCTGCGCCACCTTTCCTTGGTGACAATGATTGTGCGAGTTCAGTATCAACTGGGCAATAAAAAAGCACTGCGAATGCGCAGTGCTTAACATTATTACGTCATCCGTTACGAGTTTTGCCGACGCATGGCATCAAAGAACTCGTTGTTGGTTTTGGACATCGCCAATTTACCAATCAAGAATTCCATGCCTTCCAGCTCACCCATTGGATGCACTATTTTGCGAAGAATCCACATTTTTTGTAGCTCATCGGGCTTGGTCAGTAACTCTTCACGGCGGGTACCAGAGCGGGTGAAATCAATGGCAGGGAAAACACGTTTTTCCGCAATCTTACGGGATAGGTGCAGTTCCATATTACCCGTGCCTTTAAACTCTTCGTAGATGACTTCGTCCATCTTCGAGCCCGTGTCTACCAGCGCCGTGGCAATGATGGTCAGGCTGCCGCCTTCTTCTACATTCCGCGCTGCACCAAAGAAACGCTTGGGTCGATGAAGAGCATTGGCATCAACACCACCGGTCAATACTTTGCCTGATGATGGCACAACCGTGTTGTAAGCACGCGCCAGACGCGTGATCGAGTCAAGCAAGATCACCACGTCTTTTTTGTGTTCGACCAAACGCTTGGCTTTTTCAATCACCATTTCGGCGACTTGCACGTGGCGGTTCGCCGGCTCGTCAAAGGTTGAGGCAACCACTTCGCCTTGTACTAGGCGCTGCATTTCGGTCACTTCTTCCGGACGCTCATCAATCAACAGCACCATCAATTCACAGTCTGGCTGGTTAAACGCGATGCTTTGCGCAATGTTTTGCAGCAACATGGTTTTACCCGCTTTGGGTGGTGCCACAATCAAGCCGCGCTGGCCTTTACCAATCGGCGAGGCTAAGTCGAGCACACGGGCAGTGATGTCTTCGGTAGAGCCGTTGCCGCGCTCCATCACCATACGTTCGCTGGCGTGCAAAGGCGTTAAGTTTTCGAAGAGGATTTTACTGCGGGCGTTGTCTGGTTTGTCGCTGTTAACTTGGTTAACTTTCAATAGCGCGAAGTAGCGCTCGCCGTCTTTCGGGGGACGAATTTTACCCGCGATGGTATCGCCTGTGCGCAGGTTAAAGCGGCGAATTTGGCTTGGCGACACATAGATGTCATCTGGGCCGGCCAAATACGAGCTGTCTGCGCTGCGCAAGAAGCCAAACCCGTCTTGAAGAATTTCCAGTACGCCATTGCCGAAAATATCTTCACCGCTTTTTGCGTGCTGTTTGAGGATCGAGAAAATGATGTCCTGCTTACGCAAGCGAGCCAGGTTTTCAAGTCCCATGCTTTCGCCAAGCGCAACCAGCGTCGAGACGGGTTGAGTCTTCAGTTCGGTAAGATTCATAGTGGTGAGTGTCTTGTTTGTCAAAATTGAGGTCTGAAATTAGTTAGCGTGTCGAGACCAGTGGTATGTTCGAGAGATGAACAGAAGTACAAATTCCGTGCAATAAGGTAGCACCTAAATGGGGTATCGTCTAGTTAGCAGAAAAACAACCGCCGCTGAGAGGCAGCGGCGGTTACTTTAGCATTACAGGTTGGCGTCAAGAAACTCTTTCAACTGAGTTTTTGACACTGCACCAACCTTGGTTGCTGCTACACTGCCATCTTTAAACAATAGCAGAGTTGGGATACCACGGATGCCGAACTTAGGCGGTGTACCTGCGTTCTGGTCGATGTTCAGTTTTCCGATGGTGACTTTACCTGCGTATTCTTCAGCAATTTCGTCCAGAATTGGCGCGATCATTTTGCAAGGTCCACACCATTCTGCCCAAAAATCTACCAACACAGGCCCTGCAGCTTTAAGAACGTCTGCTTCAAAGCTGTCGTCGGTTAGCTGCATAATTTTGTCGCTCATCTTCTACTCCAATACATGTTTTTGTTACTGGCTAAATTGCGACCAGTAAATTATGGGACTATTTGACTGGATTCGCTTCCGTATTGCAAGCCTAAGCTGATATTCTATCCGGATGAAAATGACGCATATCACAGAGCAGAAATTTGCCGAGCTCGGCTTGCACGCCGATGTTCTTAAAAGCTTGGAGGCCAAAGGGTTTACTCAATGTACCCCTATCCAAGCCTTGGCATTGCCGGTCCTGCTCACCGGCCAAGACATTGCAGGGCAGGCGCAAACAGGGACAGGCAAAACCCTGGCGTTCCTGGCTGCGACATTTCATCACCTCCTTACCACCGATGCCCCTGCATCGCGTAAAAAGAATCAACCGCGCGCCATCATATTAGCCCCTACGCGTGAATTAGCGATTCAGATCTATAACGATGCTGAGCCGCTGCTAGCCAATACGTCGATCAGCGCAGGCCTCGCCTATGGTGGCGAAGGTTATGACAAACAGCAACAGACCCTTGAGCAAGGCGTTGATATTTTAATCGGAACTTGCGGTCGAATCATTGATTTTTACAAAAAGAAAGTGATTGATTTGCATGGCATTCAAGCCGTGGTCCTCGATGAAGCTGATCGTATGTTTGATCTCGGTTTTATCAAAGACATTCGCTTTTTGTTTAACCGCATGCCCGCCCCCGCTCAACGCTTGAACATGCTGTTTTCGGCGACCTTGTCGTATCGTGTTCAAGAGCTGGCCTTCGAGCATATGACCAACCCAGAGCATGTGGTGGTGGAGCCAGAGCAAATTACTGGCCATCGCATCAAAGAAGAGTTGTTCCAGCCATCAAACAAAGAAAAGATGCCGCTGCTGCAAACCTTGATTGAAGAAGACTGGCCTGAACGCGCGATCATTTTTGCCAACACCAAGCATCGCTGCGAGTCAATTTGGGCCCATTTAGCCGCCGATAACCATCGTGTGGGTTTGCTCACCGGGGACGTGCCTCAGAAAAAACGGGTGAAAATCCTCGAGCAATTTACTAATGGCGAGTTGGATCTGCTAGTAGCGACCGATGTCGCGGCGCGCGGGCTGCATATTCCGCAAGTGACCCATGTGTTTAATTATGATCTGCCAGACGACGCGCAAGACTATGTCCATCGTATTGGCCGTACTGGGCGCGCGGGTGCCAGTGGCAGCTCCATTAGCTTTGCCTGTGAAGACTATGCGGTAAACCTGCCCGCGATCGAAGAGTACATCGAACACAGCATCCCGGTTAGCGAGTTCGACCGCAGTGCACTGCTAAAAGATTTGCCACCGCCTAAGAAAATGGCGAAGCGCCCCAATACGCAGCGTCGCAGTAACAACAATAAAGGGGGCGGAAACAACCGTAACCGCCAACGTCGTCGTCCACAAAAGTCGGCATAAGGTTTCACGACAGATAGGTCAGAGCGCATCATGAGTGGTCACGGACATCCCACATCGACCCCGTCGCTGTACGCCGCGATTGATTTAGGCTCCAACAGCTTTCATATGCTGGTGGTGCGCCAAGTGGCGGGTAGCGTGCAAACGCTCGCGAAAATTAAGCGAAAAGTTCGTCTTGCCGCTGGCATGGACAACCAACAACAGCTGAGCGACGAAGCCATGCAGCGTGGCTGGGATTGCTTAGCTTTGTTCGCCGAGCGTTTACAAGACTTCAACGCAAACAACATTCGTGTCGTCGCCACCGCGGCCCTGCGCCGCGCCAGTAACGCCGACGCGTTTTTAGCGAAAGCCAACACCCTGCTTGGCCATCCGATTGAAATCATCTCCGGGGAAGAAGAGGCGCGTACTATTTATCAAGGGGTGGCGCATACCTCTGGCGGAGCAGGCAAGCGCTTGGTGGTCGACATCGGTGGTGCCAGCACCGAGCTTATCATCGGTGAGCAGTTTGAGCCGACCGTGCTACAAAGCCTCAACATGGGCTGTGTCACCTTTTTAGAAGACTATTTTGCCGATCGGGTGCTCAATCAATCCGCCTTCGATACTGCGATTGCTGGCGCCAAAGCCGAATTAGCCCCGCTGATAGAGCAATATGGTGCGCTCGGTTGGGATTGCTGCGTCGGTGCCAGCGGTACCGTGCAAGCACTGCAAGAGATCATGGTCACCCAAGGCATGGATGAAGTGATCACGCTAGAGAAACTTCACCGGCTACGCGATCAAGCCATTGCCTGTGGGCAAATGGATGCACTCGATATTGACGGCCTCACGCTTGAACGCGCCTTGGTTTTCCCAAGCGGGTTATCAATACTGATCGCCATTTTCGAGTGCTTAGAGGTGACACGCATGACCTTAGCGGGAGGGGCTCTGCGCGAGGGGTTGGTTTATGAAATGATGACCGCGATGCGCCACAGTGATATTCGCGCCCGTACCATCGCCAGCATTCAATCCCGCTATCAGCTGGATGAAGCCCACGGTATTAATGTCGCCGATACCGCTCTCGAGCTGCTCAGCCAGTGTCCTACATCCTGGGTACCAGAGTCCGAAGCAAAAAGCTTGCTCCATGCCGCCGCCTGCGTGCATGAGATTGGCTTAAGCATTGGCTTTAAGCAAGATGGTGATCATGCCGCGTATTTAATCACCCATCTCGACCTGCCCGGCTTCACCCGAGCACAGAAGCAATTAGTCGCCACCTTGCTCCGCTACTACCGAGAGCAATTGGTGTTGATTGATGGCCAGCACGCGCTATCCACCACTAGCGCCAATCGTCTGTTGCGCCTACTGCGAATTGCGGTGATCTTATGCCATCGCCGTGATAGCCGCGTCCGACCGATGATAGCGCTCACCGCCGAGGAGGATGCCCTGACACTCCACTTGGATACCACACTGCTCGAGGCCAGCCCCTTGCTCCGCGCAGAGCTAGAGCAAGAAGCCCTGCGCCAATCAAGCCTTGGATTACCCC
>NZ_MUET01000061.1:0-17623 GCF_001995685.1 Salinivibrio sp. IB282
GATAAGATGTTTTGGGTGATTTTAATAATTATATTAATTTGTGTTGTTGCATCGACTGCAAATAACTCAAAGCGAGCTTTGGTTGAAGTAGAGCAGCGAAAGGTGAAAAAATTACGGTCGTGTCCAGTCTGCGCCGAAAAAGTACAAATAGAAGCTATTATATGTCGTTTTTGTCGAGAGGATCTGCCATTGCTGACCGATGCTGAAAGAGAGGAGGTTGAAGAAAATTATCTCGCTGAAATAGAGGCTTTAGATCCAGACAGAAGAAGCCGGGGCTCGAGTTTTGCCAGAAAAGCAAAAAATAAAAGTGATTGGAGAAAGATCTAGTAATTTAAATGGGCGCTAACTGGAGTTGTACCGCTCTATTTGACGAGTGTTTAACTGTTTAGGCAGTGAGCGTTTTCTCAACTTACTGAAGTGTTCAAAAAATAAACTATATGTCAAAAGTCATTCTAGAAGGTTTTATTCTCGTGCCAGACGCTGATCTTCAGGCCGTGACGCGAGAGCTTGTTAATCATGAAAAGTTGACGTTGGAAGAGCCGGGTTGCTTGGTCTTTAAGGTTCAGCAACATTCGGAGAATCCGCTGCGATTTGATGTTTATGAAGAGTTTACCGATCGCTCAGCTTTTGATAAGCACCAAGAGAGGGTTAAATCATCCTATTGGGGAGCGGTTACGAAAAATGTCACGCGTCACTATCAGATCAGCGAATAGAGCCTGGGTTGAATACCAGCGTTATTTATCGCGCATAGCCGCTAAAGCGTAAGGACACACCCATGCACCTGACTTTCTGTCCCATCAATCTTGAAACCGATTTTGCTTATTGCGTGGCTGCACGTCGGGRCGCTTTTGTGTGTAGCTTTGGATCCGATGCGGGGTTTGAAGAATTCCTGGCTGGCTATTATGAACGGGTGAGTGAACGCATGAATCAGCCCGAGTGGTTTTATCGGCATATTTTTGTCGATGGAGAATGGGCTGGGCAGCTTGAATTTCGCAGCACGTCGCCAGAGCCTGAGACTGGTTATGTGCATCTCATCTACCTTGCACCTGCCTTTCGTGGCCGAGGGTTAGCTCCTTTGCTGCAGCGCTATATCGAAACCACCTTAACAAACGCGGGGTGTCGGCGAGCAATGCTTTCTGTGAGCCGTGATAACCATCGCGCGCTAACCTTTTATCGCCAGCACGGCTGGGAATTTGTTCGCGCTAACCCCAAACATGCGAAGACTGATTTTTATCAGTGTTGGTTGCCGGCGTAGATACTTATTCGCGCCAATATGCGATTATGGCGCGATAGAATGTTTCAGTAGGCTAGTGGCTTATGACACTGATATGCCAGTTAAAAAGGCTTAATGTGCGACAGTTTACACTCGACGATGCGTTGTTTACTGTTGAGCTACTTAATGAGGCGTCGTTTATACGCTATATGCTCGAGAAGCTCGGGTTTCGGCTGCAAAGCCAAATCATGCTTTATGGGCATAGCAATAATCTATATGAATATACCCGTACCTGAGCGCCGTTAGGTGTTACTGAGCACTGTCACCCTGAACCGTGACGCGGTGCAATCGTCTGGGCGTGTCGCCATAATCGGTTACTGCGTAGTGTTGGGTGGCGCGATTATCCCAGATCGCCACCGAATGCTTTTGCCAGCGAAAACGAACGTGATATTTCGATTGGCGTGCTTGACTAAACAGTGTCGCCAGCCGTTGTTGGCTATCAGCCTCTGGCCACTCGGCAATCGCGCGAGTAAATTGCTCGTTAATAAATAGCACTTCTTGGCCGGTTTCAGGGTGGGTCTGTACCATGGCACGGCGAATAGGCGGGTAGTCTTGAGCGCGTTTCGAAACCACACTCTGGCCGTCGGTGTCTTGATGATCGTAACGGCTACCTTCAAAGGCGTGCAGTGCGTGAATGGTGTTGAGCTGGCGTAGCTCGGTTTTTTCTTCCTCGGTTAGATCGGCCCATACTGCTGCCATGTCACACCAAATCGTATCTCCGCCATGTTCTGGCACATATTGCGCGTGTAAAACCGAGCATTTGGGCGGCACCGCTTGCCATGTCATGTCGGTGTGCCAATAGCTTTGGCTGGGTGGATTGCCGCGGCTGGTTTCAATTACGACCACTTGGTTGTTGTCGGGCAGGTGAGGGAAAAACGGGTGAGGTGGCTCAAGCTCGCCAAAGCGTTTTGCCAGTGCGACATGGTCGTTGGTTGAGAGAGGCTGCTCGCGAAAGAAAAGCACTTTGTAGCGTAAAAATGCTTGGTATAGCGCCGCAAACTCAGTGTCTGACAGCTGGGATAAATCGATATTATCGACTTGCGCCCCTAACGTATTGCCTAAAGGGGTTATCTTCATTTGAACCATACCTTACCGCCAATGAATTTGTAGGCTGGTGTGCCTCGCATTAGGGTGTCACGCGCAAAGGGCTGTTGGCACTGAGGGCAGTGACACGGCGTGGTGGTGGCATCCTCAACAATCCTTTCTTTAAAGCACTTCACCAAAGCGCCTTTACCACCTTTTCGGTATTTAAACAGTTGTGCGTTACAGCGTTTACAGAAAATATCGATGGTTTTGGTGGGGCCTTTTTTATTCGGTTTTGCCATTTTGATTGCCCGAGCGTCACTATATGCCGAAAGCTTGATAGTGACGAGCCGGGCGCAGGCTGTCAATCAGCTATCGTTTGATGACGCTTTACGTTATTAACGCTTGGCAACCATAAACAAAAGCCAACACGGGTGATCGTGTTGGCTATCGTTCCCGCCTCACAGCCAATGTAAGTGCAAAGGCCTTTTTTTGCTTAGTTCGCGATTTTCACGCGGATTTTGCTCTTTGCAACGCTGGCCAGGTTCAGTGCGGCAATTGCAGCGTTGGCCTGGGCATCGTCAGGCATGGTCACAAAAGCAAAGCCTTTGGATTCGCCAGTCTCTTGATCCAGCACCAGATTGCAGTCGGTGACGTCGCCGTGTTCAGAAAACAGCTGACGGAGTTCTTGTTCGGTGGTGGTGCGTGCAAGGTTGCGAGCTAAAAGTTTCATTATTGTCCGTTAATATCGAGGTAACAACACCGATTGTCTCAGTAAAGGATGCCACGACCAAGTAATAGTTTGGCTTTCTTATCGATACGTTAGCCTTGAGTGCTGCTCAGCCGACGTTTATGCGTCGCTTTCCCCTAAGTCATGATTGATCTTATCCAGCAGCGCAATAAGTTGCTGGGCTTGCTGATCATCAATGCTAGGAAACTTACAACGAATCTTTTCAGGAATTTCCGCTGCTTGGTGCTGCAGCTCAATGCCTTTGCCCGTCAATGTTACCCACCGCTTTCGCTTATCGTCTTCGTCTTTCACTATGGTGAGCAAGCCTTTATCGCCCATCTTTTTCAAAATCTGCGTCATCGCGCCACCATCAATGCCGGTTTTCTCAACCAGATTTGCGATCGCGAGTCGGTCAGTTTCCCACAGCGCCATCATCACTACATATTGCGGGTAGGTGAGATCAAGCTCGGTCAGCCAGGTTCGGTAGGCGCGCGAAATACCGTTGGAGGCCTTGTATAAGCGGTGACAGATTTGGCTATTGAGCTTCAATTGGGGATAGGTCATGGCTTGTCATTGTCCGTGTGTCTAGTGAGTATTTTATTTTGCGCGCAAAGTATTTGCAATGCTGGGTTATGCGATCTAGTATTTTGCGTGCAAAATAAATCTGATGTAAGCGGGCTTCACCGTACTTGCTGAGTACGAGAAAGCCGCACGCGGACTGAAACACAGGAGAGTGAAATGAAAGAGCTACAAAGTGTTGCCTATACAGCAAAAGCCACCGCTACCGGAGGCCGCGAAGGATCTGCAAAATCTGATGACGGACGTTTAGATGTGGCGCTTTCCACGCCTAAAGGTTTGGGCGGAAACGATGGCGAAGGCACCAACCCTGAGCAGCTTTTTGCCGCCGGTTATGCGGCGTGTTTTATTGGTGCGCTGCGTTTGGTGGCGGGTAAAGCAGGCGTCACCTTGCCCGAAGACACCCACATTAACTCAGAAGTGTCGATTGGCCCCATTGATGGCGGTTTTGGCATTGCCGTGAAGTTGGCAGTATCTGTTGGCGATCTGGATAAAGACACTGCGCAGTCATTGGTCGAGCAAGCGCACCAAGTATGCCCGTACTCTAATGCGACCCGCGGTAATATTAAGGTTGAGTTGTCAGTGATTTAACCTAGCGGGCACGCTATGATAGGGAGCGCTGTGTAGCAGGGCTCCCTTTTTTATATCCGCTCTTTAAGGGAGCAGCGCGTTGTTCGATGCTCCCTGACTAGAAGTGCTCAGCATTGACTGCTAACACTTATGTACAAGCCCTATATCGATAACAAGGATGATGAAAATTAGCATGCCAGAAGTCACTGCGAGTAAGCTCACCAAGATAAGCGTCGCTCCGCTAACGAATGCAGATATAGAGGGTGTTCGCCAGGTATCGTTACCTGACCAACAAATAAAGTTCGCGGGCACCGCAGACGAATTTCTTGCTGAGGACAGTGAGACTATTCACCGCCATGTGATCAAACGAGCGGGCAATACGGTAGGCTTTTTTAAACTCGATACCGACTATGCGTCTCAGTATGACTTTTGCCCGCCAAAGACGTTGGGTCTGCGCATGTTTGTAGTGGATGCGCGTTATCAAGGGCAAGGTCTAGGCACCGGTGCGGTTAAAGCCTTGCTTGAGTATTTGCCCGTTGCTTACCGTGATTTCAATTGGGTGTATCTAACTGTGAACTGTCAAAACCCGGCCGCTAAAGCCTGTTACCAAAAAGGCGGCTTTACTGATACAGGCGAGCTGTACTGGGGCGACGCGGCAGGGCCTCAGCATATTATGTATGCTGCGATTGACGCCGATAATAAGGGCAAAGCGCAATGAGAAAGGGCAGAACCACAACGTTTGGCCATACTCGACAATGGCTTAGGGCAGGCTTAGACTTGCACACGATTTGCCAACAGACAGCTCGAATCATGAGTGTGTTGTTTGTCGGGGGGCTATCAACGGGGGCTTATGCGCAAGGGTTGGATTTTCGCGTTGAAACCGGCGGGGTGACGTTTAGCAAAAATGATGTCAGCATTCCCGGAGATACTGGCACTCGCTTTGATATGACCGATTTAACCGGCCGATCCGCAACGCCTTACTTGCGTTTTTATGGCACGTATCAGTTCAATCCCCAGCACGCGGTACGCCTAACCTTTGCGCCTCTCTCTGTCGATGGTCGTGGCACGCTGTCAAAAAGCATCCAGTTTCAAGATCAGCGCTTTGCCGCTGGGCAAGCGATTGATGCGGATTATCAATTCAATACCTATCGTGCGACATACCGCTGGACGTTTTACGATCAAGGCCCTTGGCAGTGGGGCGTTGGTGCCGCCGCCTTGGTGAGAGATGCTGAAATCACCCTCGCGCAAGGTGAAACAAAAGCAACGAAATCCAACGTTGGTGTAGTGCCCTTGCTGCATGGCTATGGTCAATATCGTCTATCCGATCGCGCGGCGTTGATCTTGGATGTGGAAGGCGCGTGGTCACCCATGGGACGTGCGGTTGATGCGGCGCTGATGTTGGAGTATCACCTTGGTGATGGCTGGTATAGCGCTCTGGGTTATCGCACTCTAGAAGGCGGGGCGGACAACGATGAAGTCTATAACTTTTCTTGGCTTCACTATGGCCTAGCCAGCCTCCGGTACCGGTTTTAAAGGTTCAAGCCTGATTGTGGGCACGAGTGGGCTATGTCTGGTAGTTTAATGATCATGATGCTGGCTGAAAAGTAAGCGTGAAGGTCAGGCCGTCTTGGGCGTTGGCTGCAGCTCGTATTTTACCATTTATATCCCGCACGTTATTGGCGGTGATTGCTAATCCTAACCCAAGTCCCTCACCGATTTTCTTCGAGGTGACAAACGGCTCGAACATGGTCTCCAAAGCCTCTTCTGACGCCCCGCAGCCGTTGTCACTCACCGTCAGTTCGACTGCCTTTTTGGTGGGCGTGACCACAAACACCAAAGTCGGCGAAGCCGTATTTGCCATCGCATCGCATGCGTTAGATATCAAGTTTCCTAGGATTTGTAATAACCTTTGTCCTTCACCGAGTATCATGGGGGTGTCGTGAGGCATACGCACCCGCACATCAATGTCTGCCAACTGAGCTTGATACACACGCAAGGTTTCGTTGAGGGCATCGCGTAAAGAAACGGCATGCAGGTGGTGCGGTTTGTTGTAGGCGAAGGTTTTGAGTTGGCCGGTCATATTGGTCATACGATCAATCAGCTTTTGCACCAGCTGGTTATTGGTTTTAACTTTTTCCATCTCGCCGCGTTCAGCGAGCAAGGTATTGGTAGTGAGTAAGGTGCGAAGGCCGGTAAGTGGCTGATTAAGCTCATGAGTAATAGCACTCGACATTCTCCCTAAGGCGGCCATTTTGCTGGTCTCAATCAGTTGCGCTTGTGCTTGTTGCAGCGCTTGGGTGCGCTCTTCCACGCGCTCGGTGAGTGCTTGGTTCATCTGTTGCAGTGACTGTTCCGCTTTTTTACGTTTGCTAATGTCAATCAACGTCGCCAGGTAGTATTGCTCATCATGCCAAGGGAAACGGGTGAGTGAGAA
This sequence comes from Salinivibrio sp. IB282, assembly GCF_001995685.1. Lineage (NCBI taxonomy): Bacteria > Pseudomonadati > Pseudomonadota > Gammaproteobacteria > Vibrionales > Vibrionaceae > Salinivibrio > Salinivibrio sp. IB282. The sequence goes on from NZ_MUET01000061.1 coordinate 6,607, forward strand.
AAGCGCAGGAAAGACGCTACCGTCGCTGCGACGTGCCATGGTTTCAACCGCATTGAGCTCAGCCAATTCATTGTGCTTGTCGAGATTTTTCAGCAAGGTGAGGGTGGTGGAGTGTGGATTGCCGGTATCAAACAACTCCCAAGCAAAAATGCGGTGATGATTGTTTTCAGGCAAGCCAAATAGCCGCTTGGCCATCGGGTTAAGATCATACAGCGAGCCTTGTTCGTCAATGAGCAATAAACCGACTTGGGTTTTATCAATCATTTGTTTCAGTCGGCGTTGCGACTCTTGCAATAGGCTTTGAATTCGCTGCTGGTGACGGTGTTTCTGCTGCCGTTGTTGGCCGATGATCAACAATAGAATGACGAAAAGTAGGACGGCTGCCACTCCCCATGCGAACAGGTTTGCGGTGTCTTTTATCGGTTTATAGGGGGTCAGGTAACTCACTGACCATTTAAGATCGTCCAATTTTACCGTGTGGCCCAAAAACGGGGTGGCATTGAAGCGCCACTGGCTGATGGCGGTGCTGTCGTAGAGGTAGCGTGTTTGTCTCTCCACTGTTTGTTTATTGTCTTGCGTTGATGCTTGTGACCCGTTCAGTCGGGCTGCGTTCAGTCGGGCTGCGTTCAGTCGGGCTGCGTTCAGTCGGGCTGCGTTCAGCTGGGCTGCATTCAGTCGGGCTGCGTTCAGCCAGTCTGCACTGTATTGGCTGCTGCTTGAGAGGAAAAACCGCTGTTGCCGATTTTGCAGCAGAATGAGGTCATCACTGGCGATGGGTTGCTCGGTAAGGAAGCTAAGGTCAATTTGTACTACCACAATGCCGGCGATGTTGAGGTCATCAAAAACAGGAGCAGAGAGGTAATAAAGCGGCCCATAGCCTTTGGTTTTATTCACCAATGACACGCCTTCACCTTGACGTAGCACTTGCTCGACGATTGCCAACCGGTCGGGACGGCTAAAGCGCTCATCAATTAGGCTAGAAGCGAGCACGTCACCTGATGTTGAGAGCAGTGTCCAGCCTTCGGTATTGGCCGCTTTATCGAGCTGTGTCAGTTTCACTTGAAAGGCGGCGGTCTCGTGGCGCTCTCCTTTCACAATTGCCAGGGTATCAGGATGGTTGGTCAGCAAATAAGGCAGATGATAAAAGCGCTTTAAGGCACGGCGAACGTCACCGATATAGTTTAAAAGCTTGTTCTGTACCTCGGCGTGTGTTTGCACACTTAATCCCTGATAGGCTGCTTCGCGGCTGATCCCATAAAAGAAAAGCACCAACACCCCAGCGAGCAACAGCATTGCCCAGGTTCTCTTGCTGTCTTGGTGGGTACGGTGATGATTCTGCATAGTGTGCTCTGCTCTGACTTCCGCTTTAGACTGCGGTGAATAGCAAAAATGTTAAAGTAGTGTGATGAGAAAGTGAGAGCTAGCTCCTTTTCTGCTGCGTGGCTTTTGCTACCGTAATGAGTCACTTATCACGGATGGTTTCCTCATGACGGTACAGACACTCCCGCGCATTGCCTTGATTGAAGATGACGATATTGTTCGTCACACCACCTGCCAGTGGTTAGAGTTGGCAGGCTTTGAGGTTGAGTCATTCAGCACGGGCCAAACAGGGCTACAAGCTGTATTACAGTATCCGTTTGATGCCGTGGTCAGTGACGTCAAGTTACCGGATGTTGACGGCTTATCTATTCTTACCGAGCTAGACCAGCATCAGGTCGCGACACCTGTGCTGTTTATTACAGGACACGGTGATGTTGATATGGCCGTAGGGGCGTTGCAAAACGGGGCGTTTGATTTTATTGAAAAGCCTTTTGAACCCGAGCGTTTGTATCAGCGCGTGACCGAGGCCGTCGACAGCTATCGCCAGCATGCCTCGACGCAAGAGCGACAAGCCTATTTATCGCGTATTAGCGGATTGGAGAAGGTGCTGATTGGCCAAAGCCGAGTGATGCAACAACTTCGTGAGCAGGTGGCAAAGCTGGCGCGTATCGACACCAATGTGATCATTTATGGGGAAACGGGGTGTGGCAAAGAGCTGGTGGCAACCAGTTTACACAATGAAAGTGCGCGACAAGGCCAGCGTTTTGTGCCGATAAACTGCGGCGCTATCCCGGAAAACTTATTTGAAAGTGAGTTGTTTGGTCATGAGTCAGGGGCGTTTACCGGTGCCAATCAGCGTCGTATTGGTAAGTTCGAATACGCACACAAAGGCACCTTGTTTTTTGACGAAGTCGAGAGCATGCCGGCAAGCATGCAGGTGAAAGTGCTGCGCGCGCTTCAAGAGCACACCATTGAAAGAGTGGGAGGGAACCAGTCGATAGCGATCGATACGCGGGTGATTGCCGCTGCTAAAGCCGACCTCAATGACCATGAAACCTTCCGACAAGATTTGTACTACCGTTTGAATGTGGCACAAATCCACCTTCCATCCTTAAGAGAACGTGAAGATGATGCGTTGATCTTGTTTGAGCACTTTACCCGTCAGACCAACCCGGAGACACGCCTGGCCAGTGAGGCGGATCGGCACGCCATTTTGTCTTATTCCTGGCCAGGTAATATTCGTGAGCTGCGCAACGTCGCAGTACGGTTTGCCTTGGATGATGGTATTTCAGTGATGGAAATACTGTCCAATCGCCCTTCATCGACCATGGAAGCCGTTCAATCGGATGTTCCGCTTTTAATCCAGCTACATAACTTTGAACGCAAGGTACTACACGAATGCTTGGTGGCACACCAAGGGCGTATTCATGAAGTGATGTTGGCGCTCGATTTACCTCGCCGTACCTTGAACCAAAAGATGAAGAAGTTTGGGCTCAACCGCGCAGATTACACTTAGTGCATCGGCAAAAAATTGCTCAGTACTATTTCGCCAGCAAGCGCTCCGCGATCACACTTTGTTTACGTTTTGTGACGGTCAACTGCTTATTGAAGCGGCACTGTGAGCAAGATTTTGCTTACTAGCTGAGCGGGAAATAAGAAAAATTTTGCTCATTATCGATGAACTCTCCTAACAATTCTATTATTAACAATAATTTAACTATTGGCACTCTCTTTGCTATCCATGTGTTGCTGTTAACAAACCGTTTAATTTGTGTAAACCAATAACGCAGCCCTACATGGAGAGTAACAATGAAAATCAATAAGCTATTTAAAGCACTGACGTTTGCCGTGGCCTCATTTAGCGTCGCCTCCACCGCGGTCGCAGAAGACAGAAGCTACATCCTCGCAACGGCCTCTACTGGTGGCACTTACTATCCTGTTGGTGTCGCGCTGGCGACGCTGAGTAAGGTCAAGCTGGCGCCTAAGCATCATTTTTCGCTATCGGCAATCAGCTCTGCTGGTTCAGGTGAGAACGTGAAACTGCTCAATGAAGACGAAGCGCAATTTGCGATTTTACAGGGCTTGTATGGTGCGTGGGCCTGGTCCGGCGAGGGGCCGTATGCAGAAAGTGGCCGCCAAGATCAACTGCGCTCAGTGTCTATGCTTTGGCAAAACGTTGAGCACTTTATTGTGCGCAGTGAGCTGGCAGAAACCGGTACCGTGAGTGATTTAAACAACCTTGCGGGTGAGAAGTTTTCTATCGGTAAGAAAAACTCAGGGACCGAGAACTCAGGTCGTCAGATTATGAAAGGACTAGGCGTGGAGCCGGAATCCTTTAATTTGGCTTACATGGGTTATGGCGGCAGTGCCAGTGCACTACAAAATGGCACCATTGATGGTATGAACACCCCAGCCGGTGTGCCGGTTGGTGCGGTTACTCAAGCGTTCGCGGCATTGGGGAATGACATTTCCATCTTGTCTTTTACTGACGAACAAATCAAAGCGGCTAACGGTAAATACAACCTTTGGACTAAGTACGAAATTCCTGCCAACACGTACCCTGAGCTAGATAAGCCAGTCACCACCATTGCCCAACCTAACTTCTTGGCCGTGCGCAAAGATCTCTCCGATGAGGATGTGTATCAGCTCACCAAGGCTATTTATGAGAATCTGTCTTTCCTTCAGGGCATTCATAAGGCCACTAAAGCCATGGCCATTGAGAAAGCCATCGCCGGTTTGCCTGTGCCGCTCCATCCAGGTGCAGCACGTTACTATCAAGAAGTGGGTATCGACATCCCGTCTGAACTGGTAATGGAATAACGCGATAGCGCTCCGGGATGGCTCGGAGCGCTTATCGAGATCAAAGGTTGCATGAAAACACAGACACTGCTTGGAGTAAAGGGATGAGCGAGCCAGTTAAGCATCAGTCAGTTGAGCAAGAGCCAGATGAAACAGCGTTGGAGAAATTTGAATTGCCCACACGCGATGACTTTCCGTGGGTGACCACCACCATCACTGTGCTGGGCGTGGTGTTGTCTGTGTTGCACATTTGGTTTAACACCTTATCAACGCTTCCGGAGTTGTGGATTTCGGCGACCCACTTTGCGGGGTTTGCGGTGATTTGTGCGCTATGGTACCCGGCACATATCTCTTTGAAGCGGAATAAACTAGCGCTGGCGGTCGATATTTTTATCGCGTTAGGTGCAGTGGCTTGTCTGCTGTATATCCCTTATGCCGAAGATGCGCTATACGCGCGTGGGGTAAAATTTGTTACTGCTGATTGGGTATTCGCCAGCTTAGCCATTGTGATTGTGGTGGAGCTGATTCGTCGTACCATGGGGTGGTTTATTCCCATTTTGATTATGGTGTGCTTGAGCTATGTCGTGCTGTGGGGCGAGTGGGCGTCAGGGATCTTTCACTTTCCCGGCTTGAGCCTAGAAACCCTGTTATATCGCAGTTACTACTCCTCGGAGGGGATGTTTGGCGCGATCACTCGAATTAGCTGGACGTTCGTGTTCATGTTCATCTTATTTGGCGCCTTTCTTGTTCGCTCTGGAGTTGGGGATTACATCATCAATGTGGCGCGTGCGGCCGCGGGTAAGATTATTGGCGGGCCGGGCTTTATTGCGGTGATTGGCTCTGGGTTAATGGGGTCAGTGTCAGGCTCGAGCGTAGCGAATACCGTATCGACTGGGGTGATCAGTATTCCTTTAATGCAAAAAGCCGGTTTTCCGTCGCGCTTTGCTGCTGGTGTCGAAGCATCGGCTTCAACTGGGGGGCAATTAATGCCACCCGTAATGGGGGCGGGGGCGTTTATCATGGCCTCGTACACCCAAATTCCTTACGTTGACATTATTGCCGTGTCATTAGTACCGGCATTGATTTACTTTCTTTCGGTGGGCTTTTTTGTGCGCATTGAAGCAAAGCGCAGCGGCGTGCAAAAGATTGTTACCACCGAGGACTCTTTATTGATGGTGCTCCTCCGTGGTTGGCATAACCTGATCCCGCTTGCGGTGCTTGTCACCTTGTTGATTAAAGGCTTCACGCCCACCTATGCTGCGGGTATTTCGATTATGTCTGTCATTTTCGCTTCCTGGTTTTCCAAAGAGCACCGGATGGGTCCGAAAGCGATCATCGAGGCCTTGTCGCAAGGGGCAAAAAATATGGCCACCACCGCTATCTTGCTCGTGGGCATTGGTTTGGTGGTGAATGTGATCAGCACCACGGGTATCGGTAATACTTTCTCGTTGATGATTGATGGTTGGGCGAACGGTGATCTGTTTATGATGCTGGTGCTAATTGCTATCGCCTCGTTAGTGTTAGGGATGGGATTACCAGTGACCGCTGCCTATATCGTACTGGGCACCTTGTCGGCACCTGCTCTGTATAAGCTTATCGCTGAAAACCAATTGTTGGAGCTGCTGGTATCAGGCCAGCTTCCTGAGCAAGCCAAGGCAATATTTATGTTGGCGGCACCAGACAAACTCGATCTTTTAAATGCGCCGATGACCATGGAAACCGCCAAGCAAATGGTCGCCTTAGTGCCAGCTGACTTTATGGAAACCTTGTTAGAGCAAAGCTTAGGGCTGGAGACGGTCAGTTTGGCTCTGCTCGCCGCCCACTTGATTATTTTTTGGTTATCGCAAGACAGTAATGTGACCCCGCCGTTTTGTTTGACGGCATTTGCGGCGGCCACCATTGCCAAAACGCCGCCGATGCGCACGGGGCTGATGGCATGGAAAATTGCCAAAGGCTTGTATCTTGTTCCTTTGCTCATTGCTTATACCAGCCTGGTTAGCTGGGATATCGCCTCGGTGTTAGAGGTTGGCTTTTTTGCCATTATTGGCACGTATGCCTTAATTGGCGCGATTGAAGGGTATCTTGAAGGCCCGATTAACTGGCTAAGCCGCCTTTGCTTATTAATGATTGGTGCCTTGTTAGTGTGGCACGATATTCCGCTATGGCTTCGTTTGTTGAGCGTCGTTGGGTTTGTTGGCCTGTTTGTATACAGTGGGCGCAAGTATCAGTTGCAACAATCTCAGCTGCCAGTGTCATGAGGCGTATATGAAATCTGTTTATGATTATGTGATTGTCGGTGGTGGTATTGTTGGCGCATCCACAGCCTGGCAATTAAAGCAGCGATACCCAGGCTGCTCCGTATTGCTGGTGGAAAAAGAGGCAAGCGTTGCCCAGCATCAAACCGGGCATAACAGTGGCGTGATCCACGCGGGTGTCTATTATCCACCAGGCAGTTTAAAAGCCGATTTCTGTAAACGAGGAGCGGCGCTGACCATTGAATTTTGTGCCAAGCACGATATTGCAGTCGAAAACTGTGGCAAACTATTGGTCGCCACCAACGAGCAAGAGATGGCTCGGATGCGAGCGCTCTATGAGCGATGCTTAACCAATGATATCGACGTGCGCTGGCTGGATGCGGCGGAGCTTCATGCTGAAGAGCCGAATGTTAAAGGCTTGGGTGCCATAGCGGTTCGCGCGACCAGCATTGTTGACTATCGGCGGGTGACTGAGCAAATGGTGTGTGAGTTTGAAGCGCTCGGCGGTGTCACCCAACTCAGTACAGAAGTGATTGGGGCCAGTGAAGCGGCTGAACAAGTCACTCTCCATTGCCAAGCAAGCGGGGAGCCGCTAACGATTCATTGTCAGTTTGTGGTGACATGTAGTGGGTTGATGGCAGATAGAATGACCCAAATGATGGGGATCCCAACCGCGTTTCAAATTATCCCTTATCGCGGTGAGTACTATCAACTTGCGAGCCAGTACCAAGGCTTTGTGAATCACCTTATCTATCCGATTCCCGATCCCGATTTACCTTTTTTAGGCGTTCATCTCACGCGGATGATAGACGGCTCTATTACGGTGGGACCTAACGCTGTGCAAGGTTGGAAGCGTGAAGGCTATGGCAAGGTGAATGTCAGTCTAAAAGACACCTGGCAAATGCTGACCTTTGCTGGGTTTTGGAAAGTCACCCTCAATAATCTTAAAACCGGGTTGGTCGAGCTGAAAAACTCGTGGTGGAAGCCGGGCTACGTCAAACAAGTAAATAAATACTGCCCGACAATCAAAGCTAAGGATTTGAAGCCTTATCCTGCGGGGATCCGTGCTCAAGCCGTGCTAAATGACGGCAAATTGGTCCATGACTTTCTGTTTGCCGAAAGTGCGCGGAGTTTACACGTGTGCAATGCGCCATCGCCAGCAGCGACCTCTGCGATGCCGATTGGTGAATACATTTGTGACAAGGTGAGGGAAAAACAACACTGGCTCAGCGATGATGCTGATTAGCGCTACATATCGGAAAGTGAAAGCCAGCGCCTACACTCGGTCGCTGGCTTTTGCTTTGATTATTGGTAACCCACAGTAAACGCTTGTTGCAGGTGCTTAGGGGTTTCGGCTTCATCAAGCATAGCGACCGCGAAGTCTTCCATTGAAACGCGAGATTGTCCGTTGCTATCTGTCACTAAGGTGTCTGTCCCCAATGTGTACTGACCGGTGCGAGTACCAGGTGCGATCATGGCGGCAGGCGAGAGGTAACTCCAAATCACGTCTTGGCTGGCGAGGCACTGCTCATATTGCACTTGGCAAGCGCGTGCAATCTCAATGGCTGAGTCGGGAAGAAAGCCCTCTGCATTTAACACGGTTTCACCGTCAGTGCCCGGAATCATCAGTCGAGCGGCACCGCCGACAATCAGAACGCGCATTTGATGGTGAGCTGCGCCTTGGACGACCGCTTGTGTTAACACCGGTAATTGCGCTTCTTCGCCTGTCGATGGACGTAACGCCGTAATGGCAAGATCATGACCAGCCATTACCGATGCCACCTTGCCTGCATCGTTCAAATTGGCGGCGACAGGCGTTACGGCGTCGGGTAGCTTGCTGAATGCTGCCTCGTTACGTGTCATTGCCGTGACCTTATGGCCGCGTTGCAACGCTTCCGACACAATTCGACTGCCAATATCGCCCGTGGCACCAAATACGATTATATTCATTGTGTTAGTCTCCATGTTATGACTCCTGTGTGTCCTTATGCCGCGCAATAGCCAGTAAAAAGGGTGGCTGTCATACGCTTGTGGTTAAACCATGCTGAACTGATTAAGTTATGATTAATTATTTATCTTTATATAAAGATAGTTATTAAAAATCTTTACGTCAAGATAAATGTGTGGGTGTTTTTATTGAAGAAGACTGAGGGGAGCCAATGGAGATAGCGATCCGGCAGGGATGGCCGCTTGAGCAAGCACAAAACGTCGCTGAGTTGTATGAGCAGGCGTTTGGGATGAAGTTCGCACGGGCAATCCCTAATCAGGCAGCGCGCGTAGCGGTATTGTCTCAGTGTTTTGTCCCAAACTTTTCGTTTGCCGCTATGCAAAACGGCAAGGTGGTGGGGTTGGCTGGGTTTCAAACTCAAACCGGCGCACTGACACAGGGCATGGACGCGAAACAGTTGATCGATAGTTTGGGGGTCATCAAAGGAGCTTGGGCCTGCGCGATATTGGCGCTGTTTGAGCGTAAAGCGGCACCCAATGAATTGGTGATGGATGGCATTGCTGTTGATAGCGCTGTGCGCGGGCAGGGGATTGGCTCCCAATTGTTGGATGCTATTATGGATTGTGCCCAAGCGCATGGCTTTGAAAGCGTTCGATTAGATGTCATTAATAGCAACCCCAGAGCCCGCAAGCTTTATCAAGCCAAGGGCTTTGTCGCTACCAAAGAAGAGCGTTTTCCTCACCTAAAATGGTTAGTCGGCTTTTCAGGCGCCACCACCATGGTCAAGGCGCTGAACTAAAACAACAAGAGAGACAAGGATGTTTATTTTTCAATATCAATGAGATAGCCTAGTTCTATGACAGGAATTGGAACAAGCACATGGAATTAGTCGTCCCCACACTCAATCACCAAGCAGCCTTTACGCGCTTTTATGATGATTTTGCTCAGTTTGATCCCGACAATGCCGATTACTATCGGCCGGGAAAAGATGATTTCCCCACTTACGTGACGCGGTTAACGGATGAGTCATTGGGTAAAAACCTTCTTAAAGGTTATGTGCCGTGTAGTCATTTTTGGCTGCTTGATGCTGAGCAACAAATCATTGGCGCGATTCGGATCCGTCATCACATCAATACGCCATTTCTAACCCAAGAAGCCGGACACATTGGTTACGATATTGCGCCGTCATATCGTGGACGCGGATGTGGCAAGCAAATGTTAGCCTTAGCACTGCCCAAGGCGAGAGAGCTAGGGATCACTCGCGCCCTAATTACCGCGAATGAAGACAACATGGCATCGCGCAAAGTGATTGAAGCCAATGGCGGCATGTTAGAAAACATCATCGATGGTGAAGTGTTTAATGAACCATTGGCGCGGTACTGGGTGGTTATTAATGGATGATTCCCCGCGCGTGGACCAACTGGACAGTGACCGTCTGTTGCTAGTGGCGCCCAACATGGCCCATCAGCCTTTCATTTTAGAAGCCGTATTGGAAAGTCAGCACACCCTTGCTCCTTTTATGGATTGGCTTCCGCACGCGCTGACCGAATCGAGCTCGATTGAAAACACCCAACAAGCGATTGATGACTTCGACATGTTTATTAATGAGCTACGCTACTCGATTTTTGAAAAATCGACGGGGCAATTGGTGGGTGTGATCAGCTTAATTATCCGCAACATCGCGATTCCTTATTTTGAAATAGGCTATTGGCTGCGGAGCTCCAAAGAAGGCCTTGGCTATATGAGTGAAGCAGTGCGAACGCTAGAGCAGWACGCGTTTGATGGCCTTAATGCCAAGCGAGTTGAAATCAAAACTGCCTACGAAAATACCCGCAGCCGCGCGGTAGCCGAGCGCTGTGGGTATCACCAAGAGGCGATACTTATCAATGACCGTATTCTGCCGAGCGGTGCGATTTCTAGCACTGTCGTATACGCCAAAGTGGCGGAATGAAATAAGACTGAGTAGATCAGTTGATCTCGCGTTTTGCAATATCGTCACGTAGAGTAGCGCTTTTATTGACGAGCGCGTGCTCGAGTTGCTGAGAACTCTATGGATACACAACCTAATAACCCGCTGCACGGGTTAACCCTACAAACCATATTGACCCGTTTGGTTGAACACTATGGTTGGCCAGGCCTTTACCAACACATCAATGTGAACTGTTTTTCTAACGATCCTTCGATCAAATCATCATTGAAATTTTTGCGTAAAACGCAGTGGGCGCGAGATAAGGCCGAAGCCTTGTATATTGATACCTTTTGTTAAGGGTGAAATACGTGGATTGTTCGCCGGGCGGGATGTCTTTGTAAATGTTTGATTTTAAATAACTGTCGTTAAGGTGTCGTGGCGCTGTCGTGGTAATGTCGCCCCCATTTTGCATAGTGTCGATAGGGAAGAGCACAAAGGAGCAAGGATGAACGTGAAAGCACTCAGAGTTCAAAAAGGGTGGTCGCAAGACCAATTAGCACAATTTAGTGGGCTCAGTGTTCGAACGATTCAACGTATCGAGCGCGGCCACAAACCCGGATTGGAGTCGCTGAAATCGTTGGCTGCTGTGTTTGATATCGACATTAGTGATTTGCAAAAGGAGACAGACATGCAGGCAGATACTTCAATGAGTCCAGAGGAAAGAGCGATTACCAAGCGCGTCCGCGCCCTCGGCGGGTTTTATTCTCATTTGACGCGCTATGTGGT
>NZ_MUET01000062.1:0-17523 GCF_001995685.1 Salinivibrio sp. IB282
ATCAACAATACAGTGAAGGCTATGCATATTCATATTTTAGGCATCTGCGGGACTTTTATGGGTGGCGCAGCCATGCTGGCAAAACAACTGGGGCATAGGGTGACGGGCTCTGACAGCCATGTTTATCCCCCGATGAGCACGCTACTTGAGTCTCAGGGAATCGATATTATCGAAGGCTATGATCCTGTCCAGCTATCACCTGCACCTGACTTGGTGGTGATTGGCAATGCCATGAGCCGTGGTAACCCTTGTGTCGAGGCGGTCCTCAACCAAGGCTTGCCGTATACCTCTGGCCCGCAATGGCTGCATGATTTTCTACTGCAAGACCGCTGGGTGCTGGCGGTATCTGGCACCCATGGAAAGACCACCACCGCCAGCATGCTGGCGTGGATTTTAGAAGACTGTGGCTACGCCCCCGGCTTTTTGATTGGTGGGGTAGCGAGTAACTTTAACGCGTCGGCGCGATTAGGCGATAGCCCGTTTTTTGTGGTGGAAGCGGATGAATATGACAGTGCGTTTTTCGATAAGCGCTCTAAGTTTATCCATTACCAACCGAAAACCTTGGTGATCAATAACCTTGAGTTCGATCACGCCGATATTTTTGATAATCTGGCGGCGATCAAGAAACAATTTCACCATGTGGTGCGTACCGTGCCGGGGATTGGGCAAATTATTGCGCCCTCAGACGATACCAATGTCACGGACACGTTGGCGATGGGCTGTTGGAGTGAGTGTGTGTACGCCGGGCCGGATGGCCAGTGGCAGAGCATGAAAAAAGACCCGGCTGGCAGTCAATTTGACGTGTACTTTGCCGGTGAACTCGTGGGGACGGTGAGCTGGGATTTAGTCGGTGATCACAACGTGCGTAATGCGTTGATGGCCATCGCGGCAGCGCGTCATGTGGGGGTGACACCTGATTTGGCCTGCCAATCGCTCGAGACATTTATCAATACCAAGCGACGTCTAGAGTGGCGAGGGGAGCAAGCCGGTGTCACTGTGTATGACGATTTTGCCCACCACCCGACGGCGATTCGCCTGACCCTTGAGGGGTTGCGCGCGAAAGTGGGTAATGGCCGCATTGTCGCTGTGCTCGAGCCACGTTCTAATACCATGAAGCAAGGGGTTCACAAGGATACACTAGCGGCGTCGTTGGCCGGTGCGGACACGGTGTTCTTATATCAACCGCAAGGGCTAGATTGGTCGCTTGAAGCGGTGGTGGACAACTGCACGCAGCCGGCGCGTATACATGACGATATTGATGCACTGGTAACTGCCCTGACTGAGCACGCCCAAGCAGGCGATACCGTGTTGGTGATGAGCAACGGCGGTTTTGGTGGCATTCATGACAAGCTGCTAACAGCTCTGGCGAGTAAGGAGGCGGTTTATGGCGGATAAACGAATAACCTTGGCGTGGACAGGCGCGTCCGGTGCGCCCTACGGTCTACGTTTGCTCGAGTGCCTGCTCGCACAAAATTATCAGGTTTTCTTATTGATCTCGTCGGCCGCACGTGTGGTGTTAGCGACCGAGCATGGGCTGAAACTTCCGTCAGGCCCGCAAGCGGCACAGAAAATATTAGCCGAACATCTGCAATGTGATAGCAACAAACTGATCGTTTGTGGTAAAGAAGATTGGTTTTCGCCGGTCGCCTCGGGATCGGCAGCGCCCAAGCAAATGGTGGTGTGCCCCTGCTCGGCAGGTTCGTTATCGTCCATTGCCCATGGTTTGTCTGATAACCTTATCGAACGCGCGGCGGATGTGGTACTTAAAGAGCGCGGACAGTTGCTCTTGGTGGTGCGCGAGACCCCGTTTTCAACGCTGCATTTAGAAAACATGCACAAGCTGTCGCAGATGGGTGTCACCATTATGCCTGCCGCGCCAGGCTTTTATCACCAGCCCCAGTCGATCGATGATTTAGTGGACTTTATGGTGGCGCGCATTTTAGATCACTTGGGGGCCGAACAAACCTTGGTGCCTCGCTGGGGCTATGATCAACGCCAGCGGTGAACAATGCTCAKGCACGTATCGACGTGCCTGAACCCTATGGTTAAGGTTTTAACACCATTACATGGACACTGGCACCTTCGAGCACTTTGGCTGCAACTGAGCCCAGCATCATTTTATTGACGCGTGAACGCTTATGGCTTGGCATCACAATCAGATCGCAGCCGATACGCTCTGCCGTTTTAATGATCCCCTTGTAGGGCTTACCTTCTTCAACCGACACCTGACAGGCCACGCCCTTGGGGACATATTTATCCGCAAATCCTTGTAAATTGCGCTTCATGTCGCGTTTCATTTTATTGGCGGCTTCTTCAGGGAAGTAAGAGGCGACCATCGAATTATGAATGCCGGGCAATACAGTGAGCAGGTGGATTTTGGCACCTGACTGGCTGGCGAGCCAAACAGCGTGAACGACCGCGGTATCTGCAAAGCTTTCGTCGTTCAAATCGACCGGAACCAAGATATGTTTATACATAGCGATATCCTTTGCACTTATAAAAGAAAGGGGCACGTGTCACACACGTCCCCCTGTTATTAGGCTTGGCGAATACGGCGGCGTTGATTCCACCCCAACAATGCTAAGAGCAAGAGAGTAGGGACAAACACCCACTCTTTCCATGGCCGGACATTATCGATAGTCACTGTTTTGATTTGCCAATCAAAATCAATCCCTGCTTTGTCAGCGTCACTGCCAAATTGGATCATATCCACCAACAACTTGTCGTCTTCCTCGCGAAGCATTAAGCCTGTGTCGTTAATGCGGGCTTTTCCGCTTTCAAGGCTATGATCCACGGGCAATACCACGTGCTTGGAGACTTGCTCACCAAAGAAGTTTTCTCCTTCCACTTCAAGCTGCAGCGGCTTCCCGTCTGGTAGCTGCTCCGCCACACGGGTGATCTCTGTGCCTGGGAAGCTGGTCGTCGGCGGATACACTTCGTCCCACCAAAACCCTGGACGGAAAAGGGAGAAGGTAATCAATAACAATAAGGCGGTTTCCCACCATTTGTTTCTAGTCATCCACCAACCTTGTGTTGCGGCAGAGAACGCCAGCATCGCTATGGTCGCCGACACAATGGTCAAAATCAGGTGGAAGGGGCCATCGAGATCGAGCAACAACAACTGGGTATTGAAGATAAACATAAATGGCAGAATGGCGGTGCGGATGTCGTAAGTAAAACCTTGCACACCGGTGCGGATGGGATCGGACTTAGCAATGGCCGCGGCCGCAAAGGCAGCTAACCCCACAGGGGGGGTGTCATCGGCAAGAATACCGAAATAGAACACAAATAAGTGCACCGCGATCAGTGGAATAATCAGCCCCTGCTGTGCACCTAAAGTAACAATCACTGGCGCCATCAGGGTAGAGACCACGATATAGTTGGCGGTGGTCGGTAGTCCCATCCCCAACAATAAGCTGATCACCGCGGTAAACAGCAACATCAGGAAGATGTTGCCGCCGGAGATAAACTCGACGAAGTCTGTCATTACCAAACCGATGCCAGTGAGGGTGACCGTACCCACCACAATCCCGGCCGCTGCAGTGGCGACACCGATACCGATCATGTTGCGCGCACCGGTCACAAAGGCTTCGAGAAGATCAACACCCCCGTCACGAATTTCTTCTTTAAAGTTAGTGCGCTGGTTGAAGTAGGCAATGAGTGGACGCTGGGTGAGAATGATAAAAATCATAAACACCGTCGCCCAAAATGCAGAGAGGCCTGGCGAGAAACGCTCCACGGTCAAACACCATACCAGCACGCCGATTGGCAGCAGGTAGTACAAGCCCGAACGCACGGTGGGGCCGGGCTCGGGGACCTCGGACAAATCAGCCGCCGCGGGGTCTTCCGCTGCTTGCGATTTATACTGGGCGGAGTAACGCACCAACAGCACATAGGCAATCAGCGTGAGGATACCGATGACCACGGTTGCCATGGCACCAAATACGTCTTTGGTCCAGCCAWTGCCGTAGTAGACCGCAGCGCTGAGCACCAACAAGCCAACAAACACCGTCATAAACGAGAACAGTTTTTGCAGTACCGTGCTGGTATGACGGCGTGGTAAGCCTTCCATGCCGGCTTTACAGGCTTCTAAGTGCACGATGTAAATCAGCGCAATATAAGAGATCAGTGCGGGAAGTAGCGCGGCTTTAATCACCTCGACGTAGGAAATGCCCACGTATTCCACCATCAAGAATGCCGCCGCCCCCATAATCGGTGGGGTGAGCTGGCCATTAGTCGAGGCAGCCACTTCCACCGCCCCGGCTTTATGACTTGGGAAGCCCACGCGTTTCATCAAGGGAATGGTAAAGGTCCCGGTAGTCACTACGTTGGCAATCGAAGAACCCGAGACCAAACCGGATAGGCCGGACGCGACCACCGCGGCTTTGGCGGGGCCACCGCGCATGTGACCGAGTAGTGAGAAGGCTACTTTAATGAAGTAGCCGCCGGCACCGGCGCGGTCGAGCAAGGCACCGAACAGGACAAACAGGAATACAAACGAGGTAGAGACGCCCAGTGCCACCCCGAAGACGCCTTCAGTAGTCAGCCACAAGTGTGACATGGCTTTGTTCAAGCTCGCGCCTTTGTGAGCGATGACGTCCGGCATGTAGGGGCCGGCAAAGGTATAGAGTAAGAACACACCTGCCACCACCATTAGCGGTGGGCCAAGGGCGCGGCGTGTTGCCTCAAGCATCAGAATCATACCGATGGCGGCAACCGTAATATCAAACGAGGTATAAGCGCCAGCACGGTCTGCAAGTTGGTTATAAAAAAGGAAGAGGTAACCGGCGGCTAAACTACCCGCTAGTGCAAATACCCAATCGAGTAATGGCACCCGATCTCGGGGGGAGGTCTTACGCGCGGGGTAGGCGGTGTAGGCCAAAAACATCGCGAACGCCAAATGGAGCGAGCGAGCTTCGGTATTATTGAGTACGCCAAAGTCGAGCGCGAAAGGTAGCGGCGACGCATACCAAAGCTGAAACAGGGACCAGCAAAGTGGTACCAGCCAAAGAATACGTCCTGATAGTCCATCCGGTGAGCGTGCGCCAGTATCTGCTTGCGCCACCATGTCTTGCACATCAGGAGACGATTGATGTGTCTTCGTCATGCAGTTTGTCCTTATTATCATATGCACCGCTGATGCGGCTACAGTGTCCCGAGAAATGCATACCCGGCTGCGTCACTATCTATGAGCGACTCGCCTGTCTGCAGCCCACTGCTACGCTCGCAGTCTCACTGACGTTTAACGAAAACGTGAACAGTGTGTGGCAGCTAAAAGCAGATAGTAACAGAGGGGTATCAAAAAATTAAAACGATGTTATCGCTTTTACTTTCGTTGCAATGACTCAAAAGTGAGATAAGGCARGTAGGCAGCGGCTTCGCGCTGCCTGATAGGGTAATCAATAATGATATTCAAACAGATCGCATACCGCCTCAAATAAGGCTTCTGTGCTGGTACCGCGGGTGGGCGTGATAAAGATGGTGTCGTCTCCGGCCACGGCACCCAGGATGCCTTCGGCCTTGCCCAATGAGTCGAGAAGCCGTGCGATAAGCTGCGCGGCCCCTGGCCCGGTATGGATCACTACCACAGCCTCATTATAGTCGATCTCCATCACCAGCTCGCGCAAGGCGCTGCCGGTGGTGGGGACTCCGAGTTCGATCGGTAAGCAATAGACCATTTCCATTTTGGCGTTGCGGGTACGCACTGCGCCGAATTTGGTCAACATGCGTGATACTTTCGACTGGTTGATGCCCTCAAATCCTTGAGCACGTAGGGCTTCGACAATCTCACCCTGAGAACTGAACTTTTCTTCTTTGAGGATCGCTTTAAACGCTCGAACCAATTGGTCTTGTTTTTCTGAGTTACGCATGACGGCAGACTCGCAATGACAAACGAGTGGCTATTTTGCATATACATGCAACGAGGGGCAATCACTGAGGGTGTAAAATGGCGACAATATCACTGTTGCTGACCAGACGCTCCGCGACAAACAAAGGGAGAGCGAAAAAATGAGAGCTTAGGCTGATCATCATCGCCTGAGGCTTGAGTGGGGGTAGGGGCGGGCATATGATGAAGCAACAGTTCGCACCATTGATGGGCGACTTGTGCCCGAACAGAAGCCGGACCGGATCCGGACTATAAGAAATATCGAAAGGAGAACGACATGAAAGTTGCTGTGATTGGCGCCGCGGGAGGCATTGGTCAGGCTCTAGCCCTACTGCTAAAAAATAATTTACCAGCCGGTTCCGACCTGGCCTTGTACGATATCGCTCCTGTTACGCCAGGTGTAGCGGTTGACTTGAGTCACATCCCCACGCCGGTCACCATCAAAGGCTATAGCGGCGAAGATCCAACGCCAGCACTTGATGGGGCTGATGTGGTGTTAATCTCTGCAGGGGTGGCTCGTAAGCCGGGTATGGATCGCTCTGATTTGTTCAATGTGAACGCGGGCATTGTGAAATCATTGGCGGAAAAGATTGCTGATGTGTGTCCAAAAGCCTGCGTAGGTATTATCACTAACCCGGTTAATACCACGGTGGCGATTGCCGCCGATGTGCTGAAAGCCAAGGGCGTTTACGATAAAAATAAACTGTTTGGCGTGACCACGCTGGATGTGATCCGCTCAGAAGCCTTTATCGGTGAGCTGAAAGGGATGGATCCACGCGACGTGTCTATTCCTGTTGTCGGTGGCCACTCAGGCGTGACGATTCTGCCGCTATTGTCGCAAGTAAAAGGCGTGACATTTAGCCAAGAAGAGGTTGAAGCCTTGACGCCGCGCATTCAAAACGCTGGCACTGAAGTGGTTGAAGCTAAAGCCGGTGGTGGCTCCGCAACCTTGTCAATGGGTCAGGCAGCATGTCGCTTTGGCCTCTCGCTGGTGCGCGCCCTGCAAGGTGAATCAAACGTGGTGGAATGTGCGTATGTTGAAGGCGACGGTCAGCACGCCCGCTTCTTCGCTCAACCGGTACGTCTGGGTAAAGAGGGAGTCGACGAGATCCTCAGCATCGGTGAGCTAAGTGCCTATGAGCAACAAGCGATGGACAAGATGCTGGAAACGCTGCGTAAAGATATCAAAATGGGCGAAGAGTTCGCGGCCAAATAGTAGGCATTCGACCTTGGTGAGGAAAGCGGCGCAACAGCGCCGCTTTTTAGTTTGGCTGAGGGGCTTAAATTGCGTTAGGTGTTGCGGTCAACCGCTAAATGCGCCAATGCCACTAAGGCGTGTTTATACGGGGTTTCTGGCAATATATCGAGCGCACCGATGGCTTTTTCTGATTCCTGCTCGGCACGCGCTCGGGTATACGCCAGTGAGCCGCAGGCGTCCATACAGGCCAAAATCGCCTCGAGTTTATCGCGGCCATTGCCTTTTTCGATGGCGGTACGAATCATCGCCGCTTCTTCCTCAGAGCCGTGTTGCATCGCGTGCAGCAAAGGTAGCGTCGGTTTGCCTTCTGCCAAATCATCACCCGTTTGCTTGCCCATTTCATTGTCAGCACTGGTGTAGTCAATCACATCATCAATTAACTGGAACGCTGTTCCAAGATATCGGCCATAGTCTTGGAGGGCTTTCTCCGTGTCTGCGTCTGCCTCGTTAAGAATCGCGCCAATCTGGGTGGCTGACTCAAACAAACGCGCGGTTTTAGAGTAGATGACCTGCATATAACTGGTTTCTGTGGTATCAGGGTCGTTACAATTYATCAATTGCAGCACTTCCCCTTCAGCAATCACATTGGTAGCCTCACTCATTAAATCCAGAATGCGTAACGAGCGTAGGCTGGTCATCATTTGAAACGAGCGGGTGTAAATGTAATCACCGACTAACACACTGGCCGCATTACCAAACAAGGCATTGGCGGTTGCATTGCCACGGCGCAAGTCCGATTCATCGACCACGTCATCATGGAGCAAGGTGGCGGTATGAATGAATTCAATAAATGCGGCGGCGGTGGTGTGTTTGTCACCGTGATAACCAAGTGCACGCGCCGCTAATACAGCGAGCATCGGGCGCAGTCGTTTGCCACCGCTGTTAACGATGTAAAAGCCGAGCTGATTGATTAGCGCGACATCAGAGTTTAACTGGGCGAGGATCTTTTGGTCGACCTGCGCCATGTCATCACTAATTAAGGCTTGGATTGATTTGAAATCCATGAATATATCCGGGCTTTGTCCTAGTTACTTGCCTGCCGAGCTAACGAAATAAATCACAACTCACTAGCAGCAAGAGGCGAAATATTGCACGTTAATACGTTCAGAATGGCGTGAAACCTTCGTCAGTATCGGCACCAGAGCGGGTATTTAGCTTGGCATAGTACACCAGATGACAGGCGACGAGATAGCGCTCGCACAGGGAAAATGTGTGGGAATTAATGCTGAGCACCTTTTCACCAATTTTCTTGCTTTCCCCTCTTGCCTCAAATCAATTTCTGCCGTAGAATTCGCGCCCTATTGATGAATTATATGCGCACCCCTTGTTGCTCAATATTGCAGCAGGCCGTGCGGAAATGCGGAGTAAAACATGTACGCAGTTTTCCAAAGTGGTGGTAAGCAACACCGAGTAAGCGAAGGCCAGACTATTCGCTTGGAAAAGCTAGACGTTGAAACTGGCGCAAGTGTAGAACTTGACAAAGTATTGCTAGTGGCAAACGGCGAAGACGTTAAAGTTGGCGCGCCTTTTGTTAGCGGTGCAAAAGTAACAGCAGAAGTTGTTACTCACGGTCGCGGCGATAAAGTGAATATCGTTAAGTTCCGTCGTCGTAAACATTCTCGCAAGCACATGGGCCACCGTCAGTGGTTCACTGAAGTCAAAATCACTGGCATCAGCGCTTAAGAGTAGGAGAGAGAAGAGATGGCACACAAAAAAGCTGGCGGTTCTACTAAAAACGGCCGCGATTCAGAAAGTAAACGCCTAGGTGTTAAACGCTTCGGTGGTGAGTCTGTACTAGCAGGTAACATCATCGTTCGTCAACGTGGTACTAAATTCCACGCAGGCACTAACGTAGGTTGCGGTAAAGACCACACTCTATTCGCTCTGTCTGATGGCAAAGTGAAATTTGAGACCAAAGGTCGTCATAACCGTAAATTCGTTACTATCGAAGCTGAATAAGCTTCAACGCCAAGCGAATTTCTGAAGCCCTGCCTTTTGGCGGGGCTTTTTATTGTGTCTGGTGATCACCGGTCAATGAGCGTTTGATCAGAGAGGCGCGGAAAGTCGGTCAAAGCAGAAAAATGATCCTAAGATCGATAAGATCGCCATTCACTAATCTGGGATAAGGCTAGTTGCAATAAACGTGCGTTTTAGCAATTGGTGCGGAGAAGTTAGCATGAAGTTTGTAGATGAAGCGATTATTCGCGTCGATGCCGGGGACGGGGGCAATGGGACCGTCAGCTTCCGGCGGGAAAAATATGTCCCTAAAGGGGGCCCAGATGGCGGTGATGGCGGTGATGGTGGTGATGTCTATCTGCTAGCCGACGAAAACCTCAATACCCTGATCGATTATCAGTTTGAGCGCTTTCACTCTGCAGCGCGTGGTGAAAACGGTCGCGGGGGTAACTGTACCGGTAAACGCGGTGAAGACTTGGTACTCAATGTGCCTGTTGGTACCCGGGCTGTGGATGAAGACACGGGTGAGGTGATTGCCGACTTAACCCAACATGGCATGAAAGTGATGGTAGCCAAAGGTGGGTTTCACGGCCTTGGCAATACGCGTTTCAAATCGTCCGTCAACCGCGCCCCACGACAAAAAACCATGGGAACTAAAGGCGAAGTCCGTCAGCTGCGTTTGGAGCTGTTGTTGTTGGCCGATGTGGGGATGCTAGGTTTGCCGAATGCGGGCAAATCGACCTTTATTCGTGCGGTGTCGGCGGCAAAGCCGAAAGTGGCTGATTATCCCTTTACCA
This sequence comes from Salinivibrio sp. IB282, assembly GCF_001995685.1. NCBI lineage: Bacteria > Pseudomonadati > Pseudomonadota > Gammaproteobacteria > Vibrionales > Vibrionaceae > Salinivibrio > Salinivibrio sp. IB282. The sequence goes on from NZ_MUET01000062.1 coordinate 9,899, forward strand.
CGTTAGTGCCTAGCCTTGGCGTGGTCCGTGTCGCGGCTGACAAGAGCTTTGTGGTGGCCGATATTCCTGGTCTGATTGAAGGTGCGGCTGATGGCGCGGGACTGGGTATTCGCTTCTTGAAACACCTGGAACGCTGTCGTGTGTTGTTACACATGATTGATTTGCTGCCCGTTGATGGTACCGATCCGGTCGATAACGCGTTCACCATTATTGATGAATTGAATCAATACAGCGAAAAGCTGGCGGATAAACCGCGTTGGTTGGTATTTAACAAAGTGGATTTGATGCCAGAAGACGAGGCACAGGCGCAAATTGAGCGTGTGTTAGAAGCTCTGGCGTGGGATGACAAATACTACGCGATATCCGCGATTAACAAAGCGAACGTCCAACCGCTTATTTACGATCTGATGGCATCGATCGAGGCGCTACCTGCGCCGAAACCTGAGGTTGAGCCGGAAGATGAGACGGTGGCGTTCAAGTGGGATGATCACCACGAACAGCAGCTCAATCAAAGCGATGACGACGATGATTGGGATGATTGGAACGAAGACGACTACGACGTCGAGATCATCTACAAGCCTTAATCCTAAAAAGCCGTTACGTCTGTAGCGGCTTTTTTTATGTCCGATTTGGCGATAATCTGATCGCAACTTTATTTGCATCAAAGACCGTGGCGAGTCGGTGGTGAATACTGCGAGCAGATAGGCGCAATGTAAGAGGGATTTTTAAGGTGGGAAAGCGGTTAACCGAGCCAGAGCAGCGTGCTATATCGCGTTTAGTGATTGAAGTCGGGCAGCGACTGTTACAGCATGGCGCGGAAAGTAAGCTGGTCAGTGATGTAAGTATTCGCTTAGGACGTGCACTAGGACTCGATAGCGTTGAGCTGGCGTTATCGGCGAGTTCTTTGGTAGTCACCACGCTCAGTCAAGGTCATTGTATCACCACCGCCAGACGTTGCCCCGATCGCGGGATCAACATGAAAGTGGTGACCGATATCCAACGCACGGTCATTTTGGCCGAGAAAGGGATCCTCGATGCTTTGGCGGTGCGCAAGCGCTTAAGTCGGATCGAGCCCTTTCGCTATCCACCTTGGCTGGTGGTGGGAATGATAGGCTTGTCATGTGCGGCTTTCAGTCGATTAGCGGGCGGCGATGCCGTGGTGTTTGCACTCACGTTTATCGCGTCTGCAACCGGCATGCGAGTGCGCCAACTGATTGCCCACCGTCACTTTAATCCGCTTCTCACTTTCGCGGTCACCGCGATGGTCACCACCTTGATATCCAGCGTGGGCACGATAATGGATTGGGGTAACGAACCCTTCCTTATCATGGCCTCATCAGTCTTAATGCTCGTCCCCGGCTATCCGTTGATAAACGCGGTATCAGACATGGTCAAAGGCTTTGTCGATATGGGGATCGCTCGTTGGACGATGGCATCCTTGCTCACCTTGGCAACAGCGCTGGGTATTGTTGGTGCCATGAGTCTTGTGGGGGCATGGGGATGGTTATGAGTTTATTGCTCGCCTTACTGGAAGATATGTTCTTTGCCATGATCCCCGCGGTGGGGTTTGCATTAGTGTTTAATGTACCGGTTAAGGCGCTCAAATACTGTGCCTATGGCGGTGCGGTCGGCCATGGTTTGCGCTTTGTGCTGATGGAATCCGGGGTCGCCATTGAATGGGCCACGCTGGCAGGCGCGACCACGATTGGCTTTTTAGGTGTGTACTGGTCGCAGCGCTTTTTGGCGCATCCCAAGGTGTTTACCGTGGCGGCAATTATCCCGATGATCCCAGGCGTTTACGCGTTTAAAGCGATGATTGCGTTGGTAACCATCAACAATCAAGGCTATAGCCCTGCTTTATGGGCGAGCCTTATTGAAAACCTGACCACCGCGGGGTTCATTCTCTCGGCACTGGCCATTGGCCTTGCGATGCCAGGGTTATTGTTTTATCGTCGCCGACCAGTGATTTAAAGAAAAGGGTACCTGTAATGCGCGTCAGTTTAGTGGCTGCGATGGCAAACGATCGAGTGATTGGCAAGAATAACCAAATGCCGTGGCATTTGCCGGCAGATTTAGCGTGGTTTAAACGTACTACTCTTGGTTATCCTGTGGTGATGGGGCGCAAAACCTTTGAGTCAATTGGTCGTCCGCTGCCCAAACGACCGAACATTGTGATCAGTCGCGACCCGGACTATCAGCCAGAGGGAGTCACTGTCGTGCGCTCGCCAGAACAAGCGCTTGAAACCGTGGCCGAGTATGAGGAGATCATGGTGATTGGTGGCGGTACCATTTATCAGGCATTTTTGCCCCGTGCTGACCGCTTGTATCTTACCTTTATTGATCTTGACGTCGACGGCGATACCCGCTTCCCGCAGTGGGGGGAAGGGTGGAAGAAAACAGAGGTCGGCTCACATCCAGTGGATGATAAAAACGCCCACCCCATCACTTTTACTGTCTGGGATCGTGCCTAAGTAGCGCTATTTTCTGCCGCTAACGTAAAGCAGGCTTTATCTTCCCAACGAAGGAGCGTGAGCTTGCCGCCCCATACGCACCCAGTATCTAGCCCATAAAGCTTGGGCTGGATGGTGCCATTTAACGCCGCCCAATGGCCAAACACCACCGACTGGTCAAGCGGCTGGCGCGCTGGTACCTCAAACCAAGGCAATAAACCGCTGTCAGCCGCTTGGCTAGGTGGCAGCTTGCATTGCATGTCCAGGCGGCCATCTAGGAAACAAAAACGCATGCGGGTAAAGCTATTGATGATATAGCGATAACGGTCAAGGCCGCTCAGTGATGGATCCCACTGATCGGGGCTGTCGGCATACATGTTTTCCAGCAACCAGCGCTGCTCGTTACTGCGCAGTATCGCTTCTACCTCATTGGCACAGGTGACAGCGGTCTTTTTGTCCCACTGCGGGCTTATGCCTGCATGGGCCAGCAAAAAGCCACCGTCTGGCGCGGCGACATCCATCAGGAGCGGCTGCTGAGACAACCAGCCGAGGAGTTGATCCCGATCTGGCGCATCAAGAATAGGCTGAGTATTGTCTTTGCCTTTAACGGGTTTTATGCCATGGGCAACGGCCAGCAAGTGCAAGTCGTGGTTACCCAAGACGACGCGCGCCGCGTCCCCGAGCTGATAAAAGAAACGTAACACGCTGAGGGAGTCGGGGCCGCGTGCGACCAAATCTCCAACCGAGTACAAGATGTCTTTATCTGGGGAAAAATCGACCTGAGTGAGAAGCGCACGTAATGTGCGCTCACAACCATGGATATCCCCGACAAGATAGGTCGCCATATGCCTCCCTGTTGGGATTAGTGGAGAATGTTTGGCAGCGCGAGACGAAACGGTGCAATATCGACCTTAAACGACTGATCGTCTTGATCTTGCATGGTATAAAAACCTTGCATTACACCCACAGGCGTCTCGATGATGGTGCCACTGGTGTAGGTGTATTTTTCCCCCGCGGCAATCTTGGGTTGCTCGCCGACAACGCCTTCTCCTTCTATTTCTAGCTCTTTACCATTAGCATCGGTAATGAGCCATTTTCTGCGCATGAGTTGCGCAGGGGCATCGCCGCGGTTTTCAATGGTGACCGTGTATGAGAAGACAAAGCGCTCATTGTCAGGCTCAGATTGGTCTTCCACATATTGTGTCGCGACGTGAATCTCGAATTGCGATTGTTCGGTGGCTTGCAAATCAAGGCTCCTGTTTATGATGAGTGATTGGCATCTAACCAGTTGGCCAAGCTGGAGAACTGCGCCAAGGTCATGTGCTCAGGACGTAAGCTAGGGTCGATACCAAGCTCGGTCAATGTATCGACACTAACCAATGATTTAAAACAGTTACGTATGGTTTTACGGCGTTGATTAAAACCTTCACGACACACGCGCTCTAACCATGACAAATTGGTGACTGGATGTGGCAAGGTTTTGTGTGGCACTAAGCGCACAACCGCGGAGTCCACTTTCGGTGCCGGCTTAAAGGCACTCGGTGGTACCTCCAATACCGGGATCACTTGGCAGTAGTATTGTGCCATGACGGTAAGACGCCCGTAGGCTTTGGTGCCAGGACCAGCGGCGAGACGATTCACCACTTCTTTTTGCAACATAAAGTGCATATCTTGCACTTGGTCGGCAAAAGAGAACAAATGGAACATTAACGGCGTAGAGACATTGTATGGCAGGTTACCAAAAATCCGTAGCGGGCCTTGCTTGGCAAGCTCGGCAAAATCAAAGGCCATCGCATCGGCTTCATGCACCGTGAGTTTACGGCCCATAAATGGATGACTGCGTAGGCGTGCGGCAAGATCCCGGTCAAGCTCTACCACGTTTAGGTGGTCGACCTGCTCTGTGACGGGCTCGGTGAGCGCGCCCAGGCCTGGGCCAATCTCGACTAAGTTCTCGCCGGATTGGGGGTTAATGGCTGATACAATGCCGTCAATGATGTAAGGATCATTGAGGAAGTTTTGCCCGAAACGTTTTCTGGCACGGTGGCCTTGATGGACTTTATCGCTCATGCTTGCTATCTACTAATTCAATGGCGTGGGAGATGGCCGTCCGCAGGCTTCCTGTATCCGCCGTACCGGTACCCGCTAAATCCAGTGCGGTACCATGATCTACTGATGTTCTGACAAAAGGCAGGCCCAAGGTAATATTCACTGAGCGCCCAAATCCTTTGAATTTTAACACAGGTAAGCCCTGGTCGTGATACATCGCCAGTACAGCATCGGCATCTTGCAGGTACTTTTCTTGGAAAAGCGTATCCGCGGGTAGGGGACCGACTAAATCCATCCCTTGTTGGCGTAAATCATCGAGGGCCGGTTCAATGGTGTCGATTTCCTCTGTGCCTAAACAGCCTCCCTCTCCGGCATGAGGATTCAGGCCGCAGACATAAATACGAGGGTGTGCAATCGCAAACTTCTCGCGTAAGTCTTGATGCAAAATGCCGATAACATCGTGCAAGCGCTCACGGGTGATGGCCTTGGAGACATAGGCCAAGGGAATGTGGGTGGTGACCAAGGCGACACGTAACCCTTCAGTGGCGAGCATCATCACCACTTGATTGACATTGGCGTGCTGGGCAAAAAACTCCGTATGGCCGCTAAAAGATACCCCTGCACGGTTGATGATCCCTTTGTGAACCGGGCCGGTGACAATCGCGGCAAACTCACCGCTCATGTTTCCTTCCGCGGCGCGAGTCAGGGTATCGAGCACATAGCGGCCGTTGGCTTCATCTAATTGACCAGGGGTCACCGCCGCACCAATCGGCGTCTCTGCGACGATAAGCTCGCCCGCCTGGTGTGCTTGCGGCTCAGTGCTGGGATCATAGTCTCGCAAGCTGATAGCCAGTCCTAATTGCTTGGCGCGCTCAGCCAGCATTTGCTTGTTCGCGACCGCGACAAGCTGATGAGGCCAAGCATGAAGCGCCATGGCCAAGACAAGATCAGGCCCGATGCCCGCAGGCTCTCCGGGCGTAATCGCGATACGCTCAGCTGTCATCGGTGATCACCTCGACGTAAGCCCCTGCGCGTAGCTCTTGCAGCCAGGCCTGCGCTTCTTCGTTGAACTTTCTATTGAATAGCATGCGGTAAGCGCGATTTTTCACAGCCGCATCGGTTTTATCCACTTCACGACGATCGGTGACTTCGACGATATGCCAGCCATGTACGGTTTTAAACGGTTCGCTGACTTGGCCTTCTGGCAGGGCATCAACTTTCGCCTTAAAGGCGGGTACATAGGCATCGGTGGTGGACCAACCTAGGTCGCCACCATTGACTGCCGAGCCTGGATCGTCGCTGTACTGCTTGGCGAGATCAGCAAAACTTTGCTCACCACGTCGGATTTGATCTGTTAATTGGTTGAGCTCTTTCTGCGCGCCTTTATCACTCAGCACGATCGATGGTTTGATCAGGATATGACGCGCTTTCACTTCGGTGACGGCGACAGTTTCTAGTCCTTGTACATCGTCAATTTTGAGAATATGGAAGCCAACCCCGCTTCTAAACGGCCCGATGATTGCCCCTTTACCTTGGTTGGTGATCTGGTCGGCGAAAATAGTCGGCATTTCCTCTCGGCGCAACCAGCCCCAATCACCGCCGTCTAGCGCTTTAGGGCCTTTGGAGTATTCCATCGCCAGCTCGGCGATATCACCGTCATGGCGCAGGGTATCAACGAGACGGTGAGCTTGTTTTTTGACGCTTTCACGCTCAGTTTTGCTGGCATCGTCGTCTAATTTGAGCTGAATATGCGAAAGTTTGTATTTTACCTTTTGCATCTTTTGCTCATTTAACTGGCTGGCAAGCGTTTCGACTTCTTGCGGTAAAATACTGATTCGGCGGCGTACTTGCGCGTTACGTGCTTCGGAAATGGTAAGTTCACGACGCACTTGTTCACGGTATTGTGCCCATGCGACACCTTGCTCGGCCATTTTTTCTCGCAGGGCTTGCACACTGACAGACTGCTCCTTAGCAATGTTTTCGATTGCTTGTTGCAACTGGCTATCGTCTATCTGGATCCCTAAACGTTTGGCCTCTTGCAGTTGTAGCTCCTCGATAACCAGCCGCTCACGCATTTGCTCTTCAAGCACATCTTGTGGCGGTAATTCGCGATCGCTGTTGGCGGCATTAAGGGTAACGGTGCGACGCATCGCCGCCATATCACTTTGTAATACCACGCCGTCATTGACCACTGCGATCACGCGATCCAGCTCTTGAGGTGCCGCTTGCGTTAAGGGGGTCAGCAACACTAAAACGCCAGTGATGAGGGCGTGACTCCATTTGTTCATGCTTTGTCCACTTCTTTTCATAGGTTCAACAGTCCAGACCACAATAAAGCGGGTTAGTTCTTCAGCGCAAAAGGATTGCGATAACCCAAGGCGTTGCCTGAGTCTGTGCTGAAGTTAAAGCCGCTATCAGCCCCTAGCCCTAGGAGGCTAAATGAGAGGGTGACGTTATTGTCGTATTCTGGGTCTGTATTAATATCAGAGCGTGAGAGTAAGTACTCGTTATAGCTCAAGCCGACCACCCAACAATCAGAGCGATAGGTCAGGCTAAACTGGTTTTCTAGCATCACGTCTTGAGTGAGATCGCGCCAGTATTGGCCTTTAAAACTGAGGCCTCCCCATAGCGGGAAGCCCGTGACCACCCCGGCTTGGGACAGGCCATCATCGGTGAGTGCGCTGATATCTCGGTTCGGCAAGGTAGACTCAATATATTCTTGTGCCACATAGCGATAACTGGTTTGTGCGTAGAATTGTTGGTGGCGATACTCGGCAATCGCGTTACCAAACTGCATTTCACTGAGGTTGCTGTCATATTGCATGGATGCCCGTAAAAACAGGTAGTCATCAATATTGGCTTCCCCTTCGAGCGCCCAAGACGAATAATCGAAGGTTTCTGCGTCTTGGTTGGAGGGCTGATCGAAGTAATAAATTTGCCCGAACGACAGGTTGAGTCGCTCTTTATAACCACCGTCGTAAAAACGGGTGGTCGCCCCGTAGGTTAGCTGATTAGCCGGGTTAATATAATCAATGCTGCTAAATTGATTGCCGCGGAATAACCCATAGTAGTCGGTTTGTAAGCGTGCGGTATCGTAACCGCCGCCACTGAAGTTGACCGGGTTATAAA
>NZ_MUET01000063.1:0-17398 GCF_001995685.1 Salinivibrio sp. IB282
ACAGCCGGTGTATCATATAAATTTGCGGAAGTGGCGGAATTGGTAGACGCACCAGATTTAGGTTCTGGCGCCGCAAGGTGTGAGAGTTCAAGTCTCTCCTTCCGCACCATATTAAGCCCATCAGCATTCGCTGGTGGGCTTTTTTCGTTATTGCTCTACGCTGAATCATCCTCTTCTCTGTTTTGCCACACTTTTTCCCTCATTATCTTGATCTTTGTTTTGTTTGCTCTACCATAAGTTTCGAATCGAAACTTGGTTGTTATATGTCGAAACGAAATACTCAGCAAAGGCGCCATACCATCGTTACTTTGCTCACCGAGCAAGGCCAAGTGAGTGTCGACGCGCTCTCGCAACGTTTTGAAACCTCAGAGGTGACTATTCGCAAAGATCTCGCGGAGCTGGAGAAAAATGGCCTATTGCTGCGCCGTTACGGTGGAGCGGTACCCGTGCCACAAGAAATGGTGTCGGAGCATGCGGTCAAGGTATCGAAAAAAAAGCAAAGTATTGCCGATGCGGCTGCGGCGCGCATTCGTGACCATAACCGGATTGTGGTCGATAGTGGCACCACCACCGCCGCTTTGATCCCTTTGCTGGATAAGAAACGTGGCTTGGTGGTGATGACCAACTCGCTACAGGTGGCCAATGCCATTCGTGAACTCGAGCACGAACCAACTCTGCTGATGACCGGCGGCACCTGGGATACCCATTCTGAATCGTTTCAAGGCCAAGTAGCCGAACAAACCTTACGTGCCTATGACTTTGATCAGCTTTTTGTCGGTGCCGATGGCATTGATGTGGCACGTGGGACGACGACTTTTAACGAGATGACGGGTCTGACGCGGGTGATGGCGGAGGTCGCGCGTGAGGTGGTGGTGATGATTGAGTCGGAGAAAATCGGGCGTCGGATCCCCAACCTAGAGCTTGCGTGGTCGAGCATCGACACCCTGATCACCGACAGTTTGCTGGATGATGATCTTAAACACGCCATAGAACAAACCGGCACAGATGTGATCTGTGCTGACCAGTAATAAGACCAGTAAGGAAAGACTATGTGTGGAATTGTAGGGGCGGTCGCTCAGCGTGATGTCGCCGAGATTTTAGTAGAGGGGCTGCGTCGCCTTGAATATCGCGGTTACGACTCGGCCGGGGTTGCGATCACCGATTCGGCAACCGGGCAGCTCACTCGTGTGCGCCGGCTGGGTAAAGTGGCTGCATTGTCAGACGCGGTGACCGAGACTAATCCTACCGGTGGTACCGGCATCGCGCATACACGTTGGGCCACCCATGGCGAACCCAGTGAGGCGAACGCCCATCCACATATGTCTGGCGAGCGCATTGCCGTGGTACACAATGGCATTATTGAAAACCACCAAATGCTGCGTGAACAATTACAAGCGCGGGGTTATCAATTCCATTCACAGACCGACACTGAAGTGATTGCGCATTGGGTTGATTGGGAGCTTAAGCAATCCTCTGATTTGCTTGAGGCATTCCAACGCACGGTGAGTCAGCTTGAAGGGGCATACGGTACCGTGGTGATGGATAAAAATCAGCCAGAGCGCTTGATAGCCGCGCGTTCGGGTAGCCCACTAGTGATTGGTTTGGGGATTGGCGAAAACTTTCTCGCCTCGGATCAGTTGGCGCTGCTCAATGTCACGCGTCGCTTTATCTATCTCGAAGAAGGGGATGTGGCCGATATCTCTCGCCGCGAGGTGACCATTTATAATCAAGAAGGCACACCGGTAGAGCGCGAGGTGCATGAAGCCAGTGCGCAGTATGACGCCGCTGACAAAGGCCAATATCGCCACTATATGCAAAAAGAGATTTATGAGCAGCCCACCGCGCTCACCAACACCATGGAAGGCCGCTTAGGCAGCGACCATGTGATTGTCGATGCCATCGGTAATGGGGCCAGCGATATTCTCGCCAAAGCACAGCACATTCAAATCATCGCCTGTGGCACCTCGTACAATGCGGGCATGGTCGCGCGTTATTGGTTTGAATCGCTGGCAGGCGTCAGTTGTGATGTGGAGATTGCCTCGGAGTTTCGCTATCGCCAGTTTGTCACCCGTCCTAATAGCGTGCTGATCACCTTGTCGCAGTCTGGCGAAACGGCCGATACGCTAGCGGCGCTGCGTTTAGCCAAGGAGCGTGGCTATATGGCCACCATGGCCATTTGCAACGTGGCAGGCTCATCGTTGGTACGTGAATCCGATTTGGCCTTTATGACGCGCGCGGGCGCAGAAATTGGCGTGGCCTCGACCAAGGCCTTTACTACCCAGCTGTCTGCGTTGCTGATGCTGGTCACCGCGCTAGGCAAAATGCAGGGATCGATTGGTCGTGACAAAGAACGTGAGATTGTCGATGCTTTGCATCACCTGCCTTCAAGCATCGATCAAGCGTTGACCTTTGATAAAGCGATTGAGCAACTCGCGGAAGATTTTGCTGACAAGCATCACTCTCTGTTTTTAGGGCGTGGCGAGTTTTATCCGATTGCCGTAGAAGCCGCGCTTAAACTCAAAGAGATCTCGTACATTCACGCGGAAGCCTATGCCGCGGGTGAACTAAAACACGGCCCATTGGCGCTGATTGATGCCGATATGCCAGTGATTGTGATTGCCCCCAATAACGAGCTGTTGGAAAAGCTCAAATCCAATATCGAAGAAGTGCGCGCCCGTGGTGGCCAGCTCTACGTGTTTGCCGATCAAGACGCCGGCTTTACACCAGAAGAAGGCATGAAAATTATCGCCATGCCACACGTGGATGACATCATCGCCCCCGTGTTTTACACCATCCCGATGCAGCAATTGTCGTATCATGTGGCCTTGATTAAAGGCACGGACGTCGATCAACCTCGTAACCTTGCTAAAGCCGTCACTGTTGAGTAAACCTGCCCAATAATCACCACGCTCTGACCAGGAGCGTGGTTGATCTTTTATCAATTACTGTCCTCTTTCTACAAAAATGCGATCTGCATAGGATTTATTGCAAAATGCAAATCATTTTGCATTTGATCTCAGGCATGGCGTCTGGAAAATTAAACAGAACGATATTCTGTTTTTTAAATTGTTGAATATCTTGGTTTTTGTTGGTGTCCAATAACTTGGCCTACATTGTGCATACTCAGGGTATAACGACTAACATCGACCAGTTATAGAGAGGAAGCAATGATTGACTCTAAAACCCAAGTAGCAAAACGCATCAAAGAAGCGCGTGAGTGGAAAGGCATCACCCAAGTAAAAATGGCCAAGCTGCTTAATGTGGCCCGTCAAACCTACTTGGATATCGAAAATGGTAAGACAGAGCCGCGTGTTCGTATGCTTTCCAACATTGCTGAGCTGACTGAGCGCCCATTGGTATGGTTTGTCTACGGTGACGAAGATGTTGAAATGCACGATGTTCAGTATAAGCAAGATGTGAACCGCCTGCTTGAGCATTTCTCTCGCTTACCGCACGAAGCCCGTACTGCGATCTTAAACCAAAGCGTGAACATGGCTTCGTTCTTAGTCAACTATTCAAAGGCGGCCCAGCGCGCATAAAAAGACTGCCTGCTCGACTAGATAGGCGGGTGAGTGCTTGCTTACTGAGGTAGGCATCAAAAGCGTAGTGTCACACTATCGGTGTGCGCCACCATGATACGCCTGCCGAGCCATGCATAATGCAGGGGTGGTGTTGTGACGGGCTGTGTTTAATACAGCTCGGGTTGCAGAAATGAGGCATGAACCATGGTGATTTCGACGGCGCGCATCGCGCAACGGATCCGTGAAGCACGGGAATTTAGTAAGATAACCCAAGTAGACATGGCGAAGCGTTTGAATGTCGCGCGCCAAACCTATTTGGATATGGAGTCGGGGAAAACGGATCCGAAAATCCTCGCGCTGGTCATGATAGCGGAAATCACCGGCCGACCCTTCAACTGGTTTGTGCATGGTGAAACGGATGAGCGAGACATCGCCTTCTCTCACCGTGATGATCTCGCCGCATTGACGAGCTTGCTGAGTCAGCTCCCGCAAATGGCACGACAGACAGTGATGGATAACGCGTTGTCCATTGCCGAATATGTGGTCACCCTGGCCCCAGAGCCGCCAAACGAATAAACTCAGCCCGACATTAATGTCGGGCTTTTTGTTGCGGATTAATCGGTGGTTTTTGACAGGAAAAAGCGATAAGCCGGGTTCGACGTCTCGTCTTTCCAGCCATACCCAAGCTCCCGCAAATGGGCCGTAAAAGCGAGCAAGTCCTGGTCGTCAATTTCGAAGCCGCACAGTACGCGACCATAGTCCGAACCATGGTTACGATAATTGAACAGGCTGATGTTCCAATGGGTGCCTAAGGTTTGCAAAAAGTGTAGTAATGCTCCTGGGTATTCAGGAAACTCAAAACTATAAAGCCGTTCACTGAGGTTGGCCAATGGTCGGCCACCAATCATATAGCGCACATGCACTTTAGCCATTTCATCATCGGACAAATCTTCGACCGGATAGCCGGCTTGGCGCAAATCGCGCAGGATATTGTCCAACTCTTCTTGTCCGCCGAGTAATCTGACACCGACGAAGATATTGGCGAGATGGTCATCGCCATACCGATAATTGAACTCGGTGACGGCGCGATCGCCCAATATCTGACAAAAATTAAAAAAGGCGCCGGTTTGCTCGGGAATGGTGACAGCCAGTAAGCCCTCTCGTTTCTCGCCAAGTTCCGCGCGCTCAGAGACGTAGCGCAGCGAGTGGAAATTGGTATTGGCACCAGACAACACGGCCGCCAGCTGTTTATCTTTGAGCTGGTGCTTTTCCACGTATTGCTTCAGGCCGGCTAATGCCAAGGCGCCAGAGGGCTCGGAGATGGCTCGCGTATCCTCAAAGATGTCTTGCACCGCGGCACAAATCGCATCACTCGATACCGTGATGCTGTCATCTAAGTATTGCTGACAAAGCCGGAAAGACTCATCGCCGATACGTTTCACGGCCACACCGTCGGCAAAGGTGCCCACTCTGTCGAGCGTCACTGGGAAGCCAGCATCTAATGCCGCACGTAGACAGGCAGAGTCTTCCGCCTCTACCCCGATGACTTTGATGTTGGGCATCAGTTGTTTGATAAGCACGGCCACGCCCGCGGCGATGCCCCCGCCTCCAACGGGCAGAAAAATATAATCGAGGTGACCATTTTGTTGCACCAGCTCTAAGCCAATGGTGCCCTGTCCAGCAATCACTTGGGGATGATCAAAAGGGGGCACAAAGGTATAACCATGTTCGTCGGCGAGCTGCTGTGCCATGCCTTTGGCTTCATCGAAATTATTACCGTGCAGCACCACATGGCCGCCGAAGCCGCGTACCGCGTCGACCTTGATGGCTGGCGTGGTACGCGGCATCACGATGGTCGCTTTCACCCCAAGGCGGCTACCCGATAGAGCGACGCCCTGAGCGTGGTTACCCGCCGATGCCGCAATCACACCCGCTTTTTTTTGCGCCTCAGTCAGTTGCGCCATCATGTTGTGCGCGCCGCGTAGTTTAAATGAGTGAACCGGTTGGCGATCTTCACGCTTGAGCTGTACCTGATTATTGAAGCGCTCAGATAAGCGCTTCATGGTTTGAAGAGGCGAGGTCATCGCCACTTCATAAACAGGCGCGCGCAAGATATCCCTAAGGTAATCAGCTCCGTCCATCGGTTGTACCCTTGAGGGTTGGGCCTGTTGCATGCTTACTCCTCCAATTTACTGCGATCGCGCACCGCACCTTTATCGGCGCTGGTGGCGAGGCTGGCATAGGCTTTTAACGCGTAAGAGACCTGACGTTGACGGTCTTTGGGCTTCCAGCCGCGTGCATTTAATTCGGTGCGGCGGTTGGCCAGTGTCGCTTCGTCCACCAGCAGACTGATTTCGCGAGTGGGGATATTAATACGAATACGATCGCCGTTTTCCACTAACGCAATGGTGCCGCCGTTCGCTGCCTCGGGAGAGACATGACCAATAGACAGCCCAGAGGTGCCACCAGAGAAGCGTCCATCAGTTAGCAGGGCGCAGGATTTGCCCAATCCCATCGATTTTAAGTAGGTGGTCGGATAGAGCATTTCTTGCATGCCTGGCCCCCCTTTCGGCCCTTCGTAACRGATCACCACCACATCACCGGCTTTCACTTCCCCCCCGAGGATGGCATCCACCGCGTGGTCTTGACTTTCAAACACCACGGCTGGCCCTTCGAAGGTCAGAATACTTTCATCGACCCCAGCGGTTTTGACGATGCAGCCATTGAGCGCGATATTGCCTTGTAGCACGGCTAAACCACCGTCTTGGCTAAAGGCGTATTCATGGGCACGGATACAGCCTGATTGGCGATCATCATCCAGGGTGTCCCAGCGACAGCTTTGCGAGAAGGCTTGGGTGGTACGAATGCCCGCTGGCCCGGCGCGATAGAAGGCTTTAATCGCTTCATCATCGGTTTGCACGATGTCGTATTGCGCCAGTTGCTCTTTAAGGCTCATGCCCAGCACGGTTTGTTGCTCGACGTTTAGCAGGCCAGCGCGCTGAAGCTCACCGAGGATCCCCATTACCCCGCCAGCACGGTGCACATCTTCCATGTGATATTGCGGCGTCGATGGCGCCACCTTGCAAAGGTGAGGCACTTGGCGTGACATACGATCGATATCATCCATATCGAAATGGACGTCGCCTTCTTGCGCGGCCGCAAGCAGGTGCAAGACGGTATTGGTTGACCCGCCCATGGCAATATCGAGCGCCATCGCGTTTTCAAACGAGGCGCGGTTGGCGATATTGCGCGGTAGGATGCTGTCATCGTCCTGCTCATAATAGCGCTTGGCCAGCCCGACTATCCGTTTGCCGGCGTTGATGAACAGTTGCTCACGGTCTGCATGGGTGGCGAGCATCGACCCATTACCGGGTTGGCTGAGCCCCAGCGCTTCGGTGAGACAGTTCATCGAGTTGGCGGTAAACATGCCGGAGCACGACCCGCATGTCGGGCAAGCGGAACGCTCAATCTGCTCGCTTTGCTCATCGGATACATCCGGGTTGGCCCCTTGCATCATGGCATCGACCAAATCGAGTTTTAGGATCTGATCGGATAGCTTGGTTTTCCCCGCTTCCATCGGGCCACCGGAAACAAAGATCACCGGGACATTGAGTCGCATTGAGGCCATCAACATGCCCGGGGTGATTTTGTCACAGTTAGAAATGCAGACCATGGCATCGGCACAGTGTGCATTGACCATATACTCGACCGAGTCTGCGATAATCTCACGGGAAGGCAGTGAGTACAGCATGCCGCCATGACCCATGGCGATGCCATCATCAACGGCGATGGTATTGAACTCTTTGGCGATACCGCCTGCTTGCTCGATTTCCTTGGCGACCAGCTGACCCATGTCTTTGAGATGGACATGGCCGGGGACAAACTGGGTAAATGAGTTGACCACGGCGATAATGGGCTTGCCGAAATCATCATCTTTGACGCCAGTGGCGCGCCATAATGCACGTGCCCCTGCCATGTTGCGACCGTGGGTAGTCGTTTTGGAACGATAGGTTGGCATATTACGACTCCTTTGCCTTATGCGCTCTGGTCTGGGTAAACCGGGTCAAGCCAGCCCCATTTGTCTTCGGTGGTGCCATCAAATAAGCCAAAGAAGGCTTGTTGTAGTGAGGCAGTGATCGGGCCTCGCTGGCCCTCACCGACGGTGATTTGGTCGACGCTACGCACCGGCACGATTTCTGCCGCAGTGCCGGTCATAAAGACTTCATCGGCCAGATACAGTGCTTCACGTGCAATCGGCTCTTCGCAAATGGTGAGCCCTTTTTCTTTCGCCAGGGTGATGATGGAATCACGCGTGAGCCCCGGCAAAATGGCACTGGTGGCGGGTGGGGTGCTGATCACACCATTTTTAACAATAAAGAGGTTCTCACCTGCCCCTTCGGACAGGTAGCCGCGTACATCTAAGGCAATGCCCTCGGCATAGCCGTGACGACGCGCTTCCCCCCCTACTAAGAGGGATGATAAATAGTTGCCGCCGGCTTTGGCCGCGGTCGGAATCGTGTTGGGGGCCGCTCGGTTCCAGCTCGACACCATGGCATCCACCCCTTGGGCGAGCGCTTCTTCCCCTAAGTAGCTTCCCCAGCTAAACGCGGCGATGATGATATCCATTTGTGTATCAGGTGGCGGGCAGACCCCTAGGCCAACGTTGCCCACAAACCCCAGCGGGCGAATGTAGGCAGAGCGTAGTTGGTTCACGCGTAAGGTTTCACGACACGCTTCCATCAGCGCGTCGACGCTGTAGGGGATTGGAAAACGATATATTTTGGCCGAGTCTTTCAAGCGCTGCATGTGCTCGCGATGGCGAAACACCACTGGGCCGTTCGGCGTGTCGTAGCAGCGGATCCCCTCAAACACCGAGGTACCATAGTGCATGGCATGCGTGAGTACGTGCACGGTGGCATCCTGCCAAGCGATCATTTCACCGTTAGACCAAATGTAATCAGCGGTATTTGTCGACATTCTTTTCTTCCTTTTTGGTTATGCGCGTAGGGAGTGTGGCTGGGATGAGGACATCATGACCTCAGCCACGTCCCATAGCTTAGTCAGTTGTGGTCGCAAGGTCTCGATCGCTCTTTGGCTTTCGACGGTGACGTCAAAAATTACTTGGCCGCTTTCTGAAGGCAAAGACATATTGAATTGACAAACCGTAAAGCCGCGATGACGGATCACACGCAAAACACGCTCGAGCAGTTCAGGGCTGTGGGTGGCATGAATTGAAAACTGGTGTTGCATCATAAGTCTTGCTCCATCATTTGTTGGTTTGCCGCGCCGGGTGGTACCAGCGGCCATACGTTTTCCATCTCATCAATGGCAACATGCAGCAAATACGGGCCTTGATGTGCCATCAAGGTGTTGAGCGCGTCCTCGACTTCGTCTTTGCGCTGGATACTGTGTCCAGGAATATCAAAGGCGCGCGCTAGGGTGAGAAAGTCCGGGTTATCAGACAGGTCAGTTTCACTGTAACGTTGCTCGAAAAACAGCTGTTGCCATTGACGCACCATGCCCAAGCGTTGGTTATCCAGCAGGATGATTTTCACCCCGATCCCGCGACGCTTCAGTGTGCCCAGCTCTTGGACGTTCATCATGAATGAACCATCTCCGGACACCAACACCACTTCATCCTCGGGGCGAGCCACTTTGGCCCCCATCGCGGCAGGCAAGCCAAATCCCATGGTGCCTAGTCCTGCGGAGGTCAGCAGGTTCTCGGGTTGAGAGGGGCGAACATGTTGCGCGACCCACATTTGGTGTTGACCCACATCGGTGGCAACCACTGTGCTTGCAGGCATGCTATCGGATAAGTGTTTGAGTAAGGCGGGAGCATAGATCGCCTCGCCAGGGTGGTCGTAGCGCCACGCGTGAGTGGTTTGCCATTCGGTTATTTGCGCCCGCCATGCCGGTGAGGTGTCAGGGCAGGCGAGTGCAGGGAGCACTTGATTGAGTGGGGCGCAAACCGGGGCTTGTGCGCGGCGCAGTTTATTGATTTCGGCGGCATCGATATCTAGGTGCACCACATTGGCATGGGGGGCAAAGGTATCGAGCTTGCCGGTCACCCGGTCATCAAAGCGCGCGCCGATGACAATCAGCAAATCAGACGCTTGCACCGCAAGGTTGGCCGCTTTGGTGCCATGCATGCCGAGCATCCCGAGGTAATACGGATAGTTTGCTTCAACTGTGCCCAAGCCTTTCAGCGTGCTCACGACAGGTAGCTGACTGCGATCCAAGTAATCACGTAATGCCTGGGTCGCTTTACCGAGTATCACGCCACCGCCCAAGTAGACCATAGGGCGCTCACTGGTTCGAATCAGCGCATTGGCCTTTTCGAGCGCTTGGTTGTCGACAGGATCAGCGTTTGCGGTGCGAACTTGAGTTTCCGTGTGTGGGATCAGTGCTTGTTGCACATCTTTAGCGATATCGACCAATACCGGGCCAGGACGGCCGGATTGTGCTATTTCGAATGCCTGCGCTAAGGTGGTAGTAAGCTCGGCCGGATCAGTGACCAGAAAACTGTGTTTGGTGCAGGCAAGCGATAAGCCGAGGACATCAATCTCTTGAAAGGCATCCGTTCCAATTAGCGGACTGGCAACTTGGCCGGTGATCGCGACCACGGGCACCGAGTCCATCATTGCATCGGCAAGCCCGGTGACTAAGTTAGTGGCGCCCGGCCCTGATGTCGCCAGGCAGACGCCAGGGCGGCCACTGGCGCGGGCATACCCGATGGCGGCCATCGCCGCGCCTTGTTCGTGGCGACATAAAATATGTTCAACCCCACCATCATAGAGGGCATCATACACAGGCATGATGGCACCGCCTGGATACCCAAATACGGTTTCAACGCCTTGCTTATGTAAGGCTTCCACAACCCATTGTGCACCTGTCATCCTCGTCCCTCCCCGTATGAACGGGGAGGGCAGGCGGGCGAATGATCGGTCTCTGCGCTCTCCATCATTGTTGCTTCCGTTGTCGCGTGGCTATCGCCACATGAATGAAAAAAGCCCCCGAACCTGTTGGTTGCGGGGGCTTGGTTGCGATGTTGCTGCTGTATTTCGCGTACCTAAACCCCTCGCGGCATAATGACCACGATGAGGCGAATAATTAGGACGATAGCGAAGTTAAGCATTTGTCTGTCTTTTCTTGTCGTTAGCCCATTTTATGAGCTTTTTGTTAATTTGTTTTTTGTTTATGCCTGCTTGTTACAGGTCAGTCACGAACCCGATCTATCGCCGAGTCTCGTGTTTAATTGTTGTGCATTTGTAGTGGTATCACAGACATCACTCGCATGACAAGAAAAAAATACTCTTAATCATAAATTGGCTCGGCACTATAAGAGCCGGGTTTCATAGTGGCTAACAAGGGCAACGCGGAGAGAAAATGGCATTAGCGATAGTGCACAGTCGAGCCTGTGTGGGCGTGCAAGCACCAAATGTAACGGTAGAAGTGCATATATCCAATGGTTTACCTGGTTTTGCGCTGGTGGGGCTGCCGGAAACCACGGTGAAAGAAGCCCGAGACAGGGTGAGAAGTGCGATTGTGACCTCTAACTTTGAGTTCCCATCACGTCGGATCACCGTTAACCTTGCACCGGCTGACTTACCCAAAGAAGGTGGACGGTTTGATTTACCGATTGCACTTGGGATCTTGGTGGCGTCTGGGCAACTGCCGGAGAAGCGGCTTAAGGAGTTCGAGTTTTTGGGGGAGCTGGCTTTGTCCGGGCAGCTACGGCCGGTTAAAGGGGCCTTGCCCGCCGCGCTTGCCTGTCAAAAAGCGCAGCGCGCACTGGTGGTGCCAGATGATAACGCCAGCCAGGTCGCATTGGTGGACAATGCGCGCCATGTATCCGCCCCTGATCTGATTGCGGTGGGTCAGCACCTGACAGGCCAACAAAGCCTTTGTTTGAATACAACTCAGGTTGAGGCCCCCGAGCCGCCGCCGACCCGGTGTTTGCGTGACATTATCGGCCAACAGCAAGGCAAGCGGGCGCTCGAAATCGCCGCGAGTGGCTCTCACAATCTCCTTTTTGTTGGCCCACCCGGCACCGGCAAAACCATGCTGGCCTCGCGTTTGTGCGATTTACTCCCGCCCATGAATGATGAAGAAGCACTGGCCTCCGCGGCGGTGACTTCTTTAACCCAGCAACCCTTGCATGAAGGAAATTGGCGTCAGCGCCCGTTTCGTAGTCCCCACCACTCAAGCTCGATGGCGGCGTTGGTCGGGGGTGGCACCGTCCCGCGCCCGGGAGAGATCTCTTTGTCGCACCATGGGGTGCTGTTTTTAGATGAAATGCCAGAGTTCGAGCGCCGGGTGCTTGATGCCCTGCGTGAGCCGCTAGAGTCGGGGGAGATTATTATCTCTCGCGCCAATGGCAAAACCCGCTTTCCCGCGCGCTTTCAGCTGATAGGCGCATTAAACCCTAGCCCCACAGGCCATCATGAAGGAGAGCTCGCGCGTTCAAACCCACAGCAAATCTTGCGCTATTTAGCCCGTTTGTCTGGGCCATTATTAGATAGGTTTGATATGTCGATTGACATCCCAGCACTGCCAAGAGGGAGCCTCTCCAATGGTGGTGACCGTGGTGAGTCAACGGAGGTGGTAAAAGCCCGAGTTGAAGCGGCGCGCACGCGGATGGTGGCGCGTCAAGGTAAGGTTAATGCGTTGCTAAGCAATCGAGAAATGGAACAACATTGCCAACTGGCTCAAACCGATGCGGCATTTTTAGAGCAAGCCTTGCATCGTTTGGGGCTGTCTGTGCGGGCGTATCATCGAATTATAAAAGTGGCGAGAACCATTGCGGATTTGGCCGATGTTGACACCATCCAGCGCTCTCATCTTGCTGAGGCGCTGGGGTATCGGGCGATGGATGGCTTATTACGCCACCTCAACGCCCAAGTCAGCTAATTACTTTTGGGTAAGCAAGAAGTTGATCAACTGAAAGTATTCTTCAGGGGTTTCCACTGTTTTCGGCGTGACATGATACTTGCCGTTCACGACCACGGCAGGGACGCCGCGCAGGCCCGCCTTTTCGAATGATTGGTCAAAACGCTTCGCCATTGAGTTGGCTGCAAAGCTGTTGTAAGCACCATCAAACTCTTGGCCATCAATGCCGTTATCAACAAACATTTGGCGCACCTCGGCCAATGATTTGGGTGGGTTTTGCGCCGCGTGAATGCGATCAAACATCACCGGAATGATAGTGTCTTGTGCGTTAAGTACCACGGCGGTTGCGTATGCACGGGTGACGACACTGCCCATATCCCCGCCCATAAAGGAGACGTGATTTTTCACCACTTTGGCGTTGTCGGGCACCTGCTGCTTAAGCTGTTGAACCAATGGCTCAAATTGATAACAGTGTGGGCAGTAGAAGGAGAAAAACTCGGTGACGGTCGGTGTCTCCGTGGCTGGCGTGTCCAGCACTTGGTAGTCTTCGCCCGCCTTGAAACGGCCCGGCTTGGCATCAGCCACCTCAATGGGTGCTGCTGGCTCAGACTGGGTTTGTGAAGACTCTGCTGTTTGCGTGGTTTGTGATGACGTTTGTGTCACGCTTTCAGGCTCAGAGCAGGCGGTTAAGCCGAGGATGAGTAGCACAGGAAACAGTTTCTTTAACATGATTGAATGACTCTCCGTTATCGATTGAGCGCTTACGGGTACAGCGTAAGCGGTGGCGCTTGTAGGGTGGCAAGTTGTTCTTTAAACGCCAGTACCTGACCTTCCCAGTATTTTGCATCAGCAAACCAAGGAAATGCACGAGGAAAAGCAGGGTCTTGCCAGCGTTTTGCTAGCCACGCCATATAGTGCACCATTCTCAGACCACGCAAGGGCTCGATCAGTTGCAACTGATCGGCGGGGAATTCACGAAATTCGCGATAACCCTCCGCCAAGGTATCGAGTTGGGCAAGCTGATCGGCACGGCTACCGTTTAAAAATAGCCACAAGTCTTGAATCGCAGGGCCGTTACGCGTGTCATCAAAATCCACAAACAGCGGCCCGTCGCGCCACAGAATGTTGCTGGGATGGCAGTCACCGTGCAAGCGGATCGCCGGCCAGTCTGTATGCCAGCGTGCGGCAATGGCGTCGATCAGGCGGTCAAGATCAGAGAAAAAGGTCGCCTGAATGCCTTCTGGGATCAGATTTGCCTCATTTAATACCTGACGAGGCTGATAAAGGTGACTGTCGAGATCGAACTTTGCCCGTTCCTGGAAGGGGGTCGCCGCGCCCACTTGGTGTAGGCGGCCAAGATAACGACCGACCGCCTCAAGCTGATCCCAATTATCCACTTCAAAACCCCGGCCGCCGACACTGGGAAACAACGCAAAACGAAACCCCTCGGCGGTAAACAGGCTTGTTCCCTCGCGGTATATAGGCGCCACCACGGGAATATCGGCTTGGGCGAGCTCATGGCAGAACGCGTGCTCTTCAAGAATTTGCGCGTTAGACCAGCGCCCGGGCCGGTAAAACTTCACCACATAGCGCTGGCCATCATCAGCGACAAATTGGGCAACACGGTTTTCATAGCTGTTCAGCGCAAGCAAGCCTGATTGGGGATAGATCCCCACTGACTCAATCGCATTTAACTGAACATCTGGCGTTAGTGTATGAAAATCAAAGCCATGGTCAGTCATGAGTATTCCGTCTGTGTGGCAAAACGCCATAGTAACAAATAAAAAGGGCGCTGCCTGCGCCCTTTTCGTCTGCATACGGTGTGGCGATTAAAGGTCAGTGATAAACCGACTCTCCGCCGTGACCACTTTTTGCTCCTCACCCGATTCGCGTTCCATCACAAAAGTGATGTCAGCGATACGCTGTTCCATCTCATAGGTATCAACCGCGAGGCTGATGGGTAATGAGAACACTTCTCCGGCTTGGACATTGACCGTCTGCGGGCCATGCCATTCCACATCGTTTAGCCCATTCACTGACAGCTGATAGATCTCATCCGATTGGGTTTTGTTGAGGATTTTTAAGGTATAGGTGTTTTCGACCAGCCCTTGGTTATTGATGCGATAAAGCTGGTTACGGTCACGAATCACATCCAGCTCCATGGGCATCACTGACATCGCCAAATAGATAAACATGGCAGTCACGATAGTCATGACAACCCCGTAGCCAAGGAGCTTAGGTCGCATCACGGCCGTTTTCTTGCCTTCTAGTTTGTGCTCGGTGGTGTAGCTAATCAGTCCACGCTCATAGCCCATGCGATCCATGGTTTCATCGCAAGCATCGATACAGGCACCACAGTTGATACATTCGTATTGCAAGCCGTCACGAATATCGATGCCCGTCGGGCAGACTTGCACACATAAATTACAGTCAATACAGTCACCGAGCCCCAACTCTTTCGGATCTTTTTTACGAGGACGTGGGCCGCGTTTTTCACCGCGCTTGGCATCATACCCGACAATGAAGGTGTCTTTGTCGAACATGGCTGACTGGAAGCGCGCGTAAGGGCACATGTGGATACACATAATCGAGCGCATCCAGCCGGCGTTACCATAGGTACAAGCGGCAAAGAAGATCACCCAAAAACCGACCCAGAAGCTGGTATCAAAGGTGACTAAATCGATGGCTAACTCGCGCATCGGCACAAAGTAGCCGACGAAGGTCATCCCAGTCACCAAGGAGATCGCCCACCACGCTGCATGCTTAGCGGTTTTGCGCGCGGCTAGCTCAGGCGTCAGTTTTAACGAGTCTTGCTTGCGGCGTTTATTAGCCGCGCCTTCGAGTTTTTCCTCAAACCAAATAAACAAAAAGGTCCATACCGTTTGCGGGCATAAGTACCCACACCACACGCGGCCAAGAAAGGTGGTGATGAAGAAAAGGCCAAATGCCGCGAGCATCAACAAGGCAGCCAGCAAGGTAAGGTCTTGTGGCCAGAGTGTGGTGCCAAAAAAGGTAAACTTCTGATTACCGATATCGAGTAAGATGGCTTGGCGTCCTTGGTATGGGAGCCATGGAATGGCGAGGAACACCAGCATGAAAAACCAGCCCATATAGCGTCGCATACGCTGGTAATAGCCTTTTACCGCACGCACATAAATACGATTGCTCGGATTGAATCGGTCGTCAGCCCCTTTGTGAGTTTTGGGGTTGTACTCTTTTGCAGTCACGTCTTTGACGTTGATTTTTTTATCGCTCATGACATTGGCTTTCCTTGGGGTACGGGTCCATGGTGCATTGCCAGGCCCTGATTATCATTGTTGCCTGTAATTGTAGCGCAGCGAATTCCTTGAATACGCTACCAGAGTCATAGTTTGCAACATAGCCACAAACTCAATGAAATCTAGCTATAACAGACGATTAGCCAGACTGCTTTCACGATGATTGCTGAGGCGGGATCCCGCGCGCGCGCAAAATCGCGGCTTTAAAATCGTCTTCACAATCTTTGGCTAGCCCAGGAATGGGGGCATCAGTGTCTTCTAGTCGCATCTTAAGCTGATAGATCAAGGTATCGTCTGATAGCGTGGTGATATCCTGACCATGACCCGCTTCATCAGCGATCTGGATGAGCACTTGCATCAGAGAGCAGTCAGGGGTTTTTTGCCAAGATTGATTGAGTAGGTCGAGCAGCTCATTGATACGGTGGCATTGCATATGGGCGTCCTTAGTGTGGCACGTAAAAAATGCCATTTTGCCCGACCACACTGAAGTGAAACTTAGCCAGGATCAATTTCCGTTCAGGTGGTGATTAATTAATCGGCATCACGCGATTACGGCCTAAGTTTTTAGCTTGATACAAGTGCTGATCGGCACGGTAAATCAGATCGGCACTCGACTCCGTTTTCTCTTCATCATATTCTGCGACGCCAATGGAGACGGTAATATGATCCAAGGTTCGGCCGCGACGTCGGTCTTTGATCACCATGCGATCAATCGCGGCGCGCAATGTTTCGGCGGTGCGTTTGGCGGTACTCAACTTTTTTTGTGGTACCAATAACGCAAACTCCTCGCCCCCATAGCGAAAGGCTTGTACGCCATCCCGACAGTAATCGAGGATCCGCTTAGCGACCTGCTTTAATGCGATATCACCGAGCACATGACCATAAGTATCATTGAGCTTTTTGAAGTGGTCGAGATCAATGAGTATCAAGCAAAACGGCCAGGTTTGTGGGCTATCAATGTAGGCGGTGAGCTCGCGCTCAAAGGCTGCACGATTAAGCAAACCGGTTAAGCCATCATGGGTGGCTTGTTCTGTCATCTCTGCCAAGTTTTGCTTCAATTGCGCAATCTCTTGCTGCGCGTCATTAAGCTGGTGCTTAAAGTAGCGGGTCGACTGGGTCAGTGCTTGCGAGTCTTTGACCACGTTGCGTACCACAGCAATGGTCTCATCAATGGATAGCCCTTCGTTTTCGACCCGTGACAGCTGTTCAAAGGTGTTATCGAGCACCGAATGAAAAGCGTCAGTATCTTGGATCGTATCTGACATCGAGTGAGTCATTTCGGTCATCATCGATTCTAAGCTTTGCTTTAATGCATTGATGTCTCGACTATGTTTATCGGCCATGTGTTTTTGGTAGAGCATATCGCTTTGCAGCGGGCTGCAGGTACCGTGCTCATCCACCGTGGCATCGACATCCGCGTTAAGTTTGGCGTCGGTATTGGCGACATAGGTGTACCACAAGGCATAGTTGGTGGGCGTGGTCGGCACCTTATATTTCATCATCAAGGGCACCGCTTTTTTGAGGAAGCTGGTAGATTGCTGAAATTGATCGTCCGACATGGCGTTCCTTTCTGCGTTGTCGATACCAAGAGAGCTTTTATTAGTGTATACCCAAAGTGATTGGAACGGCAGTAGACAGCGAAAAAGCGTGAGCCTGCAGGCAACAACGCCTGCAGGATAGGATTAAAGGAAGAAAGGACTGGGCTGGAAC
>NZ_MUET01000064.1:0-16493 GCF_001995685.1 Salinivibrio sp. IB282
CAGGGCGTAGGTGACACAAGCCCCAGCACGGTGTTGGATAGATGCACATTGCCAACGGGCGCCTGTCACGATCGAGGTTAGTCGTTGGCCCCGGTGTCCGATGGCGCCGTGCAACGGGCGCGCGGCCCACATCGTGATAATGATTGACATTGTGCTGGCGCTTATGCCGACCTACGCCTGGTTTATATATCGGTGGTGCCATTGGCGACGATGACACAAGCCCCGGCAAGATGTTGGATAAGTGCACATTGTCAACGGGCGCCTGTCACGATCGGGGTAATCGTTGGCCCCGGTGTCGGATGGCGCGCGGCCCACATCGTGATAATGATTGGCATTGTGCTGGCGCTTATACCGACCTACGCCTGGTTTATATATCGGTGGTACCATTGGCGTAGGTGACACAAGCCCCAGCACGATGATGGACATGTGCACATTGTCAACGGGCGCCTGTCACGATCGGGGTAATCGTTGGCCCCGGTGTCCGATGGCGCCGTGCAACGGGCGCGCGGCCCACATCGTGATAATGATTGACATTGTGCTGGCGCTTATGCCGACCTACGCCTGGTTTATATATCGGTGGTGCCATTGGCGACGATGACACAAGCCCCAGCACGATGATGGACATGTGCACATTGTCAACGGGCGCCTGTCACGTTTGGCGCCAAATTTGACCTCAATATCGGAGGCGCGCAGGGCACATCAATGCACGAGGCATACATCGTAATGGCGCTTATAGCGACCTACTCGATATTCAGGATTTTTGAATACAGAACGCTTCGCTTACGGAATACGGAAAAGCGTAAAGCCGTTCCTAGGCCCTAGGATTCTCGGACCTAGCTCCCTCTCAACCACTTGCCTCTAACAACCGGCCGTTAAAAGAATCGTTGGAGACGATGTATTCGGCATTGCGAATAAATTCATCATCAATGCCGCTGTTCGCCTGGTGACGATGACGGGGAACAATACCGCCGACACGAATTTTCAGTGCTGATAGCTCCTTCGCCCACCGTTGGGTCAAGCCGCCAATCATGGCGTTGGCAACCGTATCCGGCGTGAGGTGAGTGCCCGCGACATTAATGATCACACCAGGCGTGCCGCGTTGTTGCATGCATTCTGCTGCGCGTTGGACCACCAGAAAATATTGTGACGTGGTATCACTGAGGGTTTTGGGGCCATCGTAGTGTTTTTGTCTGTCAAACAGACTAGGCAAAACATCCCCTTGCCAATGATTGATCAGTACATCAATCCCACCAAAAAGCTGAGTGACTTGGGTGAACGCATCGTGAATCGAATCAGGCTCATGATCGGCGAGACAAATAGGCTGAACACGCCCCAGGTAGTCGCGACATTGATCGGCACTTAGGCGTAGTGCTGGCCACTCGGTATCGAGCAAAACCACGTTTGCGCCAAGCGAGCAAAAGTGCTCAGCCATGGCGCGTCCGGACGGTGAGCCACCTGCGGTAATGACGACCACTGCGCTATCGATCTTCATGAGAATTTCCTCATAATTATCAGTCTATTAAAACAACCTGATGCATTTATTTACCCAAGCAAATCACGAGAAAGTGACAGCTTACTCACACCCTATTCAAGCATGGGAGTGTAATACTGGACCATAAATACGAGGACTGCGAAAAAAAGACGCAAAACGTCAGGAGGAATGGCAAAAAGAATATCGGGAATCTATAGAGGATCACAGTTTGATAAAGGATCAACAAATGTCATCAAGATCGGCTTGCGATCTGACGCATTATGCGCTCACACGCATTTTATCAAAGCAATGCGAAGTGGTGAGTTTTTCATACAAGGTGGCAGGGTTATAGGCGGGGCGCTTGGGCTCGGTATCGGCTAAATGACGGCGCTCGTGGCCAGACAAATTATGATAGACCGCCTCATCAAAACCGTGTGTGCCTTGGGGCGGATAATGCATTGCCGCTGGGGCAAGCTGAAAGCGTAGATTCGCGCTGGCAATGCCGCCGCGGTGAAAGGCATCGGCTTGTGCCCCTGCTCGCAAATAGTCTTGTTCATTGCTCGCGGCAAGAGGTTGCGGCTCAGCCAGCTGGAACTGCTGACGGAGTACCTGGTCATTGCTGACGGGCTTATCGACGGGTGTCAGTGGGGTTGACTCGTTGGCATCCGCTGACAATAAGGCCATCATCAGGGCAAAGTCGGAACGACGACCTTGTACCACCGCTTGGTTTAGGTTGTCCCCAAACTGAACGTCGCTAATCAGCTGCGCTTTGTCGATGGTATGGATAGTCACTGTGGTTACCCTAGTTATGACCTAGTCGATAATGGTGATAACTAGGGTATCGGCCGCGAGAATAAAACTTTAACACTTTTATTTTATCCTACGCCTGTCTGTGCGGCCTTGTATTCTCTATGGATGTACACGGGAAATTAGCCTGCTTGAGCAAGCCGCGGTTGCAAGGGCTGCGTACTCTGACCTGCAAAATGCTGCATCGAAAACGCCACCCGGTCTTCCGGTAAAGGCGGGTAGCGACAAGGTGGTAGCGATTCGATCAGGGCAAGACGCGGGAGCAGGCCACATCCATTGGCAATTTGAATGGCGAGGCCTGGGCGAGCATTGAGCTCCAGTACCATTGGACCTTTATCTTTATCCAGCACCATATCGGTGCCCATATAACCCAAATCTGTCATTTCCCATGCGCTGGCGGCGAGGGTCAGCAGCTGCTGCCAGTGAGGCACTCTAAGGGTATAGAGATCTTGGTGCGTATCGGGGTGGTGAGTAATAGGGCGATTAAACTGGACCGCTTTTAGTGCTTTACCTGTCGCAATATCTAACCCGACGCCGACGGCCCCTTGGTGTAAGTTAGCTTTGCCATCAGACGCCGATGTCGATAGACGCATCATTGCCATCACTGGGTAGCCTTGAAAAACGATCACCCGGATATCAGGCACACCCTCATAGCTAAATCCTTGAAAGCTATCATCAAACGCAATTAAGTTTTCGACCACCGCCACATCGGCTTTGCCACCCAGCGAGAACAGGCCCGCCAAGGTATTGGTGATATGGCGCTCCACATCATTGTGGCTGACCGCTTTCCCTGAGGCTTTGGTATAGACACCTTGGTGGTTTTTAGTTACCACTAAGATACCTTTCCCGCCAGAGCCCTGTGCAGGCTTAATCACAAAGCCGGGCCAATTGGCGACCATGGCGTGGATGCGTTTGACATCCGCTTGGCTGTCAATCACCCCAATCAGTTCAGGCACCGTGGCCCCCGCTTGTTGGGCGATGAGTTTAGTTTTTAGCTTGTCATCAACCAACGGATACAAACGCCGATCATTGTAACGTCCAATATAGCGAATGTTGCGCTGGTTCATGCCCATGATCCCCGCTTGGTTAAGCCGAAACGGCGAGGCTAACTTATCGAGGAGTTTGCGCATCATCGTCTCCTGAGGTGGCTGCCAGTCCAAGTGGCTTATTACTCGGCTCCGCTAGGGGGCGGAAGCGCTTGAGTTCCGACAAGCGATAGCCCGTGTAATTACCCAGTAGCAAAATAAGGGCGAGAATAACCAACTGCAGGCCAATAAAGTTAAAGGTGAGATGGCRAACCAAATCATTAGTCATCGCTAAATACACCAGTACGGCAGTGAGCAGTGAGCCGCCACCTTGAATCACCACTTCCTTCGCCCCTTCTTCTTCCCACAAAATCGACATCCGTTCGATGGTCCACGACAAAATGATCATCGGGAAGAAGGTAATGGTGAGTCCCTCCATTAAGCCAATGTGGAAGGCAATCACGCTAAACACGGAAATAATCAGGATCACGGTAATAATCACCGCGGAAATTCGTGCTACCAGGAGTAAATTGAGCCGGGATAAGTAGCTTCTGATCACCAGCCCCGTACCGACAATGAGTACAAAACCAACAATACCGGTAATGAGCTGGGTCTGGACAAAGGCGACGGCAATGAGCACTGGCATAAAAGTACCAGAGGTTTTGAGCCCCACAATCACCCGCAAGAACACCACAATGAGCGCACCGATTGGGATCAGCATGATGGTTTTGAACATCGCCTGCTCTTCAATCGGCAAGCTGTGAATCGAGAAGTTGAGCAAATCGTCGGCCGACACCTTGGCTGAGGTGGCCTGCTGCGGACTGATGTCTTGCGAAATAATGGAGAAGTGCACCTGGCTGTGCTCACCGCCCATTACTTCTAGCAGCGGCCCGCCATGCTGGTTCCATAACAGCGTGTTATCGTGATGGCCATTTTGGCCGCTCACCAAGTCAAACAAATGCCAGCGGCTGTCTTGCCACACTTGCAACATGGGAGAAATGCTTTGTCGACGCCGGCCATCCTCAAGCTCTAAACCGCCCACTACGCGCGCATGAATGCCTTCAAGGGCCAAGGTTTTGCGCAGGGCGTCGGGTTTATCCAGTGTGTTGAGCAGCAGCGCCGCGTTTTGACTATCAGGACTATTAAGCTGCTTAATCAGCTCGCGGGTCAAAGTGATGTTATCGGCAGAGCGAGCACGAGCACGGTCAAGCAAAGCGAGTGCGGCGTTTTTAGCCGCAWTATCCATGACAGGCGTCGCCACCGCGTCATCCTCTGGTGGGGTCATGRTGTAGCGCGCACTGTCATCGACCAGCATCTGGTTTTTAAAATAAAGGGTTTGCTCACCATTGGCGTGACGTGCCGACCACTGTGCTTGGCGGCCATGCTCTGTATCGAGCAAGGAAAACCCGTACCCGGCCGATGAAGTACTTTCATCAATCAGGGTCAGACCGGGTTGGCTATCAGGTGCGGCCAAGCTGACTTTGACCGGCCCGTTGGTGGCATCAAAATTGATTCTGGCCTCGATTTGCCACACTTGGCGCGTTTCATCTGCCAGCCATGGCACGCCATAAACAAGATGGCGGTAGGCACTGAGTGCGATGCCAGCGACGACCAAAAAGCCAATCAAAAAATAAAAAGGAACCCGTGAAACCATATCGATTACCTACTTGTTGGGGGTGTCGTCATCGCCTGGCTCCGTTGGCGTGTCCGGCTGATATTGCGGATGAATGTGCACTTGGCTGACATCAACCACCGCCAAGTCTTTAAAAAATGCGCGGCCAAGCAGCACTGGGTATTCCATGTTGGTGCGATCGGCGAGGGTGAATTCGGTTTTTTCATGGATCTTGCCCACGCGGATCCAGGCTTCGACCACCGGGCGGCGCTCGGTGCTATCGCTCGACGACTGACGGATACGCACCCAACGTTTCACTGGCATTTCCATAAATACCGGCTGGTCATTGTTTTCACTGTGATTGACGTTGAACTTGACCCAGGTATCGCCGTCACGCTCAAATTCTTGGATATCTACCGCGTTGAGTGAGGAGGTTTCAGCACCGGTATCCACACGGGATTGGAAGGTGTTTTCGACCGCGTCAAACCAGACAAATTCGCGTCCTCCAAGAATAATCTTGCCGTCGTTAACCGGTACCCGTACCACTTTTTCTTTCACTTTTACGTCAGGGGGATTGGTCGCCATATTGGCGTAAACTTTGGCCTGCGTGCGTTGAATGACTGACAGTTGGGTCTCAAGTGCGGTCACTTTATCTGCCAACTGGTTGAGTGTTGCGCCCTGTTGCGTGAAGGTCTCGGTAAGCGCTTGCTGTTGTTGCTGGCTTTGAGCTGCCAGGTTATCAAATTTATTGAGCGTTTCTTGATGTTGGTGCTGCGAGGTTAATGTGCAGCCGGACACCGTAAGTAAAAGCGCACTGATCAGTGAGCAACGAAATAGCATCTAAATCTCCACAGCATAAGAAGGATTGCGGCTAGCCATGTCACAGGCATTAGCGCCCTGATGGCGACGGCGAGAGCAAATTCTAAAGGATGCGGCTAAGATGGGTAGGGGGATTCTGTCAAATGTTAGTCAGAATTGACTAAATGCTGATTTAATCAACGGTCATAAAGCAAAGTCGTTAGCAAACAAGCACTCAAGCGGTGAAATAAAACGCAGTTCTCAATACAAGCGTCGCGATTGCGAGCGTAACGTCAGGGCAGGGTGGATGCCAGGTAAAGACGCTTCAACACCGCCGCCAATCGGAGGGTAACTGGCGGTGGTGTTGTTTTTCAGACCCAGCAAGTTAGTCTGGGTTGCGAGCCACTAAGATCGCGCGTTTGGGGGCTGGATACCCTTCGATGGTTTGCGCTGGGTCATCTGGGTTGAGGTACTCAGGCAGCGAGTTATGGGTCATCCACTCGGTACTGCGCTGTTCATCCGTGGTGGTGACGCACTCGTCGACAATACGCACATCGACAAATCCAACTTTTTCCAGCCAGACTTTTAACGCACGCGCGGACGGGAAAAAGTAGACGTTGCGCATTTGTGCATAGCGACTGGTCGGCACCAACACCGCGTTTTCGTCCCCATCGATCACTAAGGTTTCCAGCACCAGCTCGCCATCTTTGCGCAACTGATCTTTGAGTTGCATCAGATGATCGAGGGGGGAGCGGCGATGGTACAGCACGCCCATGCTGAATACGGTGTCGAACGCGCGTAGCGCAGGGAGTTTCTCGATCCCTAAAGGCAACAAGTGCGCGCGCTGATCGTTACCCATCAAGCGCCGAATGGCATCGAATTGCATCAAGAAAAGCTCTGATGGATCGATGCCCACGGTCAGTTCGGCCCCTTCGCCCAACATGCGCCACATGTGATAACCATTGCCGCAACCGACATCAAGCACATAACGCCCTTTTAGCGGCGAAATATGCGGCCGCACCCGATCCCACTTCCAATCGGAGCGCCATTCGGTATCAATATCAATGCCGTGTACCTGGTACGGGCCTTTACGCCAAGGGTGCAAGGTGCGTAATAAGTTTTCTAATTTTTTGCGCTCGCCATTAGGCAAGCTACTGTCATCACCTATACGCACCGCGTCTTTCAGTTCAACCGTCTCGGGCGCAGTGGTTGGGATCTTGTGCAGGACTTTTATCCACTTAGGCATATCGCCATGCGGCTGGTTTTGCCACTCGGCTAATTGTGCTGGCAACACCTCGAGCCAATGGCTTAGACGGTTTTTGGCGATCAGCTGATAAAAATCGGAAAAATCAAACATCAGATTACTCGTACTGTCAGGCTCGTCTTACTTAATCGCGAGCATCGAACCAAAGTTAAAACACTGGAACCACATGGCGACGCTGCTAAAGCCAATGGCATGGAGCCGCGCTTGGTGGGTGGTAATACTGTCTGGACGCATCACATTCTCAAGTGCACTGCGCTTTTGGCTGATCTCAAGCTCGCTATAGCCATTGGCGCGCTTGAAATCGTGGTGTAAATCGATCAGCAACTCATTGGCGGTGTCATCTTCAAAGCGGTACTTCTCGGATAAAATCAGGATCCCACCAGGTTTTAAGCCTTGGTAAATGCGAGTGAGTAGGGCTTGGCGATCGTCAGGGCTTAAAAACTGTAGGGTAAAATTGAGCACCACCATCGACGCATTGGTTATCTCGACATCGCGAATATCAGCTTCGCGAACCTCAACATCGGCGGCGCCGCGATACGCATTAACATGCAAGCGACAACGCTCAACCATGGCTTGTGAGTTATCCACCGCGATGATTTTGCAGCTGTCATGAGGAATATGGCGACGCATCGATAAAGTGGCAGCACCTAGCGAACAGCCCAGATCGTAAATATGACTATCAGGCGCAGCAAAACGCTTGGCCAGCATGCCAATGGCCGAAATGATATTGCTGTATCCCGGCACCGATCGCTGGATCATATCCGGGAACACTTCGGCGACATTTTCATCGAAGGTGAAGTCGCCCATTTTCTCGATAGGCGCAGCGAAAATTTTATCCTGATTAGCCATGTAAGCCCCTACACATCAGCCTAGCAGGCAGGTTCTCGCGCATGACGCGCGTAAACCCTGCCACAAAAGCGGCGTATTGTAGTGAATTTTTCTGTCCCTGTCTGCACGGTGAGCGCGCCGCGTGGGGCGGACATTAAAACAATGCCCCTTGCTGGCTTTGCGCGGCGCGCGTGACGGAAGCCAGTGGCGTTGATAAATCAAGACGTTGATACAAGTGTGCAGCCAGTGCAGGGGCCTGGTCGTTATCTGAGGTATGAATCATTAAATAGGGCGTTTTGCCCGCGGCGATCCATTGAGATAAGGGTGAGATCCAAGGGTCAAAAAACGCGGTATTTTCGGGCAAATCCGGATGGCCGATAAAACGCACCATGGGGGCATCGCTGGTGGCGATGACATGCACGGGCACCCGGGGCTTTTTCTTTTGCGCATCAATAATCGCCGGAGTGTCGGGTTTAGCCGCAAACACCGGGCGGCTGTCCATGATCACACGGTTGGCGTGATGATCGATTAACAGCCGGTTGAGTGCTTTCTCTGCGTCGCCTTTGGCAAAAAAGGCGGGATGACGCACCTCTACCCCAAGGGAAAACTCGCGGGGTAGCGACTCAAGAAATGCCGCTAAGCTTGCTAAACCCTCCGGGCCAAAACGCGCTGGCAGCTGAATCGTCCACTGACCAATATGGTCATGGAGCGGGGCCATCAGCTTGATAAAGTCAGCGGTTAAGTCTTGCGCATGGCGCAGCTGGCATTGATGAGTAATGGTTTTAGGCAGCTTAAAGGTAAATTGAAAGCTGTCTGGAATGGCGGCTGCCCAATTATTCACCGTTTGCGGCGACGGGGAGGCGTAAAAGGTCGTATTTCCTTCAACCGTGTTAAACACCTCGGCATAGCGGGCTAAACGCTCGCCCGACTGGGTGCCTGGCGGGTAAAAATGATGCTGCCAACTAGGATGAGACCATTGCGTCAGCCCCAATCGTAAGGGCGGATTCAGGTCTTGGTGTAATAGGGATACCATGCCCGTAATGATGCCTTGCCAACCAATAGGGCACTAGCCTAAAAGGAATTGAACAAAAAAACTATCGGTTTTAAGCGCGATCGCTTTACCAAGAGCGGGGCTTTTCCTTTATAATGGCAGGCTTTGACAGTAACGGCACTCATGGGGGCGTACCGTCAGGTACGACAGACGCTGTTACCCGAATTCCCCTCAGTATTTGGCAGGCTTGTGCCCCAGGGGCAAGCGGAATCATCAGAACAGATCAGGAATAATCTATGCGCACCCAATATTGTGGTCACCTGAATAAAGCCCACGTCGGGCAAGAAGTAAGTCTTTGTGGTTGGGTTAACCGCCGCCGTGATTTGGGCGGCTTGATTTTTATCGACATGCGCGACCGTGAGGGTCTGGTGCAAGTTGTGATTGACCCTGATATGGGTGATGTTTACGAGCAAGCAAACAAATTGCGTAACGAATTTTGCCTGACCATCCGTGGTGAAGTACGTGCGCGCCCAGAGAGCCAGATCAACAGTGATATGGCCACTGGCGAAGTGGAAGTGGTGGCGAAAGGGTTGGAGATCATCAACCGCAGTGCACCGATGCCAATTGACTTTAACCAGTTTATTTCCGAAGAGCAGCGCCTGAAGTATCGCTACCTTGACTTGCGCCGCCCCGAAATGAGCGATCGGATTAAACTGCGTGCCAAAGCCACCAGCTTTGTCCGTCGTTTCCTTGATGACAATGACTTTTTAGACATCGAAACTCCGGTACTCACCAAAGCGACCCCTGAAGGCGCACGTGATTACTTGGTGCCAAGCCGTGTGCACAAAGGCAACTTTTATGCGCTGCCGCAATCACCACAGCTGTTTAAACAGTTGTTGATGATGTCCGGGTTCGATCGTTACTACCAAATCGTGAAGTGCTTCCGTGATGAAGATTTGCGTGCCGATCGCCAGCCAGAGTTTACCCAGATTGATATCGAAACCTCGTTTATGAGCGCCGATCAAGTGCGCGAGGTCACCGAGCAATTGATCCGTGACATGTGGCAATCACTGCTTAATGTCGACCTGGGCGCGTTCCCCACCATGAAGTATGAAGAAGCGATGCGCCGTTTTGGCTCCGACAAGCCAGATTTGCGTAACCCGCTCGAAATCGTCGATGTAGCAGACATCGTTAAAGATGTTGAATTTAAAGTGTTCTCTGGCCCGGCAAACGATGAGAAAGGCCGCGTGGCTGTGATTCGTGTACCAGGCGGTGCCAGCTTGTCGCGCAAGCAGATTGATGAATACACCCATTTTGTTGGCATCTACGGCGCCAAAGGCTTGGCGTGGATGAAAGTCAACGACCGCGACGCCGGTTTTGATGGCATTCAATCGCCGGTGGCCAAGTTCCTCAATGCCGAAGTGGTAGAAAGCATTCTGTCACGCACCGAGGCGCAAACCGGTGACATTATCCTATTCGGCGCAGACAAAAAGTCTGTCGTTACCGAAGCGCTTGGCGCACTGCGTGTGAAGTTAGGCCTGGATCTGGAGCTGACCGACACCCAAGCGTGGGCACCATTGTGGGTGATTGACTTCCCAATGTTTGAGGAAGACGACGAAGGTAACTTGCATGCGATGCACCACCCGTTCACTGCGCCGACAGACGTGACACCTGAAGAGCTGGTGGCAAATCCTGCGGCGGCGAACTCTAACGCGTATGACATGGTGATTAATGGCTACGAAGTGGGCGGTGGCTCGGTGCGTATCCATAACCCAGAAATGCAAGCCGCGGTATTTGAGACGTTAGGTATCGATGAGCAAGAGCAGCGCAAGAAATTCGGCTTCTTGCTGGATGCGTTGCAATACGGCACCCCACCACACGCGGGTCTGGCGTTTGGTATGGATCGCCTGGTGATGTTGCTATCCGGCACCGAAAACATTCGCGACGTGATTGCCTTCCCGAAAACCACTGCAGCGGCCTGCTTGATGACTGACGCGCCAAGCCTGGCCAATGACGCGGCGCTTGAAGAGCTGGCTCTCAGCATTACCGCGGCGGCAGAGCAAAACGAACACAGCGAATAAATTCGCCTGATGACGGGCAAATAGCCTTGCCCGTCTTATCCTTGGGGCCGATAACTGCCGCAATCACGCGGTGATATCACGGCTGCAAGGTCACTGTCTCAACGCGCCTCAGACTGAAAAGCCAAGGCGCGTTTTTTCTTATAACTCCTTTCACGTGAGGGGAGCGCAAAAAAACGGAGAGTCGATATGGCAGGTCACAGTAAGTGGTCGAACATTAAACACCGTAAAGCTGCTCAAGACGCGAAGCGCGGTAAGATTTTCACCAAACTTATCCGAGAAATTGTGGTGGCAACCAAAGAGGGGGGCCCCGAGGCGGAAACCAACCCACGTTTGCGTGCCGCGGTGGACAAAGCGCTATCAAATAACATGACGCGCGACACCATCAACCGCGCGATTTCACGCGGGGCAGGCGGCGAAGGTGACGAGAACATGGAAACCGTCATCTATGAAGGCTATGGCCCCGCGGGCACCGCGGTGATGGTGGAGTGCATGACCGATAACCGCAACCGCACGGTATCAGGGGTGCGCCATGCGTTTTCCAAATCCGGTGGTAACCTGGGGACCGATGGTTCAGTCAGCTTCTTATTTGATAAAAAAGGGGTGATCACCTATGCCTCTGGCCTGGAAGAAGATGCGGTGATGGAAGCGGCGCTCGAAGGCGGCGCGGACGATGTGGTCACCTATGACGACGGTTCAATGGATGTGTACACCACGCCTAATGACTTTGGCTATGTGAAAGATGCTCTGGATAAAGCCGGGTTTGAGGCTGAACGTGCCGAAGTGACGCAGGTGCCATCCACCAAAGCGGAGTTAGATGCAGACACGGCCCCGAAACTGCTGCGCTTGATCGATACGTTAGAAGACCTTGACGATGTGCAAGAAGTCTACCACAACGGTGATATCTCGGACGAAGTGGCAGCGAGTTTAAGCTAAATGGCAGTGATACTGGGAATTGACCCAGGTTCGCGGATCACCGGTTATGGGGTGATCCGCCAACATGGTCGGCATCTTGAATATCTCGGTAGTGGCTGTATTCGTACCGAGACAGACGACTTACCCGGTCGACTAAAGCATATCTACGCAGGGGTGAGCGAAGTCATCACCCAATTTCAGCCAGATAACTTTGCTATCGAGCAAGTGTTTATGGCCCGCAACGCGGATTCAGCGCTTAAACTGGGTCAAGCGCGCGGCAGTGCCATTGTTGCGGCGGTAAACGCCGATTTACCTGTCTCTGAATATGCCGCCAGGCTTATCAAGCAAGCCGTAGTGGGAAAAGGCAGCGCGGATAAAAAGCAAGTGCAGCATATGGTAACCCATATGTTAAAGCTCAGTGCCACCCCGCAAGCCGATGCCGCCGATGCCCTCGCGGTTGCCATTTGTCATGCCCACACCAACCACACCCTCATCGCCATGGCCGGCAAAGCCAACGCCGCCCGCCGCGGCCGGTATCGGTAAAAGCGCCTAGGGATTTACTCGTTCCCACGCTCCTGCGTGGGAATGCATACAATGACAAAATTTATACATCGATGGTGCCATTGGCGTCGATGACACAAGCTCCAGCAAAATGTTGGATAAGAGCACATTGTCAACGGGCGCCTGTCACGATCGGTGCCAAATTTACCGCCAATGTCGGATGGCGCGCGGCCCACATCGTGATAATGATTGGCATTGTCCTGGCGCTTATCCCGACCTACGCCTGGTTTCTATATCGGTGGTCATATTTAATTTCGATGATCCCATTGGCGTAGGTGACACAAGCCCCGGCAAGGTGTTGGGTATGTGCACATTGTCAACGGGCGCGCGGCGGAAATCACACCAAGCTTGCGCGATCGAGAAGGCGCTTATGCCGACCTACACCTGATTTATACATCGGTGGTGCCATTGGCTACGATTACTCGTTCCCACGCTCCTGCGTGGGAATGCATACAATGACAAAAGTTATACATCGATGGTGCCATTGGCGTAGGTGACACAAGCCCCAGCAAAATGTTGGATAAGAGCACATTGTCAACGGGCGCGCGGCCCACATCGTGATAATGATTGGCATTGTCCTGGCGCTTATACCGACCTACGCCTGGTTTATATATCGGTGGTCATATTTAATTTCGATGATCCCATTGGCGTAGGTGACACAAGCCCCAGCAAAATGTTGGATAAGAGCACATTGTCAACGGGCGCCTGTCACGATCGGCGCCAAATTTAACATCGATGTCAATTTTAACCGCCAATGTCGGATGGCGCGCGGCGGAAATCACACCAAGCTTGCGCGATCGAGAAGGCGCTTATGCCGACCTACGCCTGGTTTCTATATCGGTGGTCATATTTAATTTCGATGATCCCATTGGCGTAGGTGACACAAGCCCCGGCAAGGTGTTGGGTATGTGCACATTGTCAACGGGCGCCAGTTGCACTGCGCCTGTCACGATCGGTGCCAAATTTACCGCCAATGTCGGATGGCGCGCGGCGGAAATCACACCAAGCTTGCGCGATCGAGAAGGCGCTTATGCCGACCTACGCCTGATTTATACATCGGTGGTGCCATTGGCTACGATTACTCGTTCCCACGCTCCTGCGTGGGAATGCATACAATGACAAAATTTATACATCGATGGTGCCATTGGCGTCGATGACACAAGCTCCAGCAAAATGTTGGATAAGAGCACATTGTCAACGGGCGCCAGTTGCACTGCGCCTGTCACGATCGGTGCCAATTTTGACCACGATGTCGATGGCGCCGTGCAACGGGCGCGCGGCCGGCTTGGGTATTCATTATTGATATTGTGCTGGCGCTTATGCCGACCTACGCCTGGTTTCTATATCGGTGGTCATATTTAA
Organism: Salinivibrio sp. IB282; assembly: GCF_001995685.1. NCBI lineage: Bacteria > Pseudomonadati > Pseudomonadota > Gammaproteobacteria > Vibrionales > Vibrionaceae > Salinivibrio > Salinivibrio sp. IB282. The sequence goes on from NZ_MUET01000064.1 coordinate 13,713, forward strand.
TTTCGATGATCCCATTGGCGTAGGTGACACAAGCCCCAGCAAAATGTTGGATGAGAGCACATTGTSAACGGGCGCCAGTTGCACTGCGCCTGTCACGATCGGTGCCAATTTTGACCACGATGTCGATGGCGCCGTGCAACGGGCGCGCGGCCGGCTTGGGTATTCATTATTGATATTGTCCTGGCGCTTATACCGACCTACGCCTGGTTTCTATATCGGTGGTCATATTTAATTTCGATGATCCCATTGGCGTCGATGACACAAGCCCCAGCACGATGATGAATATGTGTACATTGTGAACGGGCGCCTGTCACGATCGGTGCCAATTTTGACCACGATGTCGATGGCGCCGTGCAACGGGCGCGCGGCGCAAATCACACCAAGCTTGCGCGATCGAGTTGGCGCTTATGCCGACCTACGCCTGATTTATATATCAGTGGTCATATTTAATTTCGATGATCCCATTGGCGTAGGTGACACAAGCCCCAGCAAAATGTTGGATAAGAGCACATTGCCAACGGGCGCGCGGCCGGCTTGGGTATTCATTATTGATATTGTGCTGGCGCTTATGCCGACCTACGCGATATTCGGGATTTTTGAATACAGAACGCTTCGCTTACGGAGTACAGAAGAGAGCAGAAAGCAGAAAGTAGTTCCTAGGAACTTTATCTACCAGAGCTGGCACGATAGGCTTTTCCGTATTCCGTCAATTCGACTGGATATAGATCCAGTTATTCTTTATCCTGGAAGGCAAAGTAACAAACTGAGATGCGATTGTGATAGGCCGATTACAGGGAACCCTGATAGAAAAGCAACCTCCTGAGATTTTGATCGATGTGAACGGCGTCGGCTATGAAGTGAGCATGCCGATGAACTGCTTGTATCAATTGCCGGAGGTGGGCGAAACTGCCACCGTGTACACTCATTTTGTGGTGCGTGAAGATGCGCAACTTCTCTATGGTTTTAGCGGTAAACGTGAGCGAGCGCTGTTTCGGGAAGTGATCAAGGCCAATGGCGTGGGGCCTAAACTGGGGTTAGCGATTTTATCGGGGATGACGGCTAACCACTTTGTCGACAGTGTCGAGCACAATGATGTCTCGACCTTGGTGAAAATCCCTGGCGTGGGCAAGAAAACCGCGGAACGCTTGGTGATTGAAATGCGTGACCGGCTTAAAAACTGGGAAGCGTTCGATCTCTTTACCCCGCACACGGATGCTGCGACGGCTGAGGGCGCAGCCCTACGCGCAGCGCCAGCCACGATTTCGTCTGCCGCGGATGAGGCGGTAAGCGCCTTGGTCGCACTGGGTTATAAAGCGGCGCAGGCGGAGAAAGTGGTTAAACAAATTGCAACTGATGACATGAGCAGCGAAGACGTGATCCGTCACGCGCTGCGTTCAATGGTGTAACCCATGATAGAAGCTGATCGTTTAATCTCGGCGCAAACCACCCCTGATCGGGAAGAAGAGGTGATCGACCGCGCGATTCGTCCTAAGTTATTGGAAGACTACCAGGGGCAAAATCATGTCCGTGATCAGATGGAAATCTTTATCCATGCTGCGCGCAAACGACAAGAAGCGCTCGATCATCTGTTGATTTTTGGCCCGCCAGGTCTGGGTAAAACCACCTTGGCCAATATTGTTGCCAATGAAATGGACGTCAATATTCGCACTACGTCAGGCCCTGTATTAGAAAAAGCCGGCGATCTGGCCGCCTTGCTCACCAACCTTGAGCCTCATGATGTATTATTTATTGATGAAATCCATCGCTTAAGCCCAGTGGTAGAAGAAGTCTTATACCCGGCGATGGAAGACTATCAGCTAGATATTATGATTGGTGAAGGGCCTGCCGCGCGCTCAATCAAAATCGATTTACCGCCGTTTACCCTGATTGGAGCTACCACCCGCGCCGGCTCGCTGACATCGCCCTTGCGTGACCGGTTTGGTATTACTCAGCGTTTAGAGTATTACAGCGTGGGGGATCTAACCGGTATCGTGAAACGCAGCGCCCATTGCTTGGCATTATCAACCGACGAGGAAGGGGCGATGGAAGTGGCGCGTCGTTCTCGTGGTACGCCACGCATTGCCAACCGCTTGCTCCGCCGTGTGCGTGATTATGCCGAAGTAAAAGGCACGGGAGATATCAGTGCTGACATAGCCCAACGCGCGCTCGATATGCTCGATGTCGACAGCCAAGGGTTTGACTACATGGATCGCAAGCTACTCAATGCTATTATTGAGAAGTTCGATGGCGGGCCGGTGGGGCTTGATAACTTAGCGGCGGCGATTGGCGAAGAGAAAGACACCATCGAAGATGTGATTGAGCCTTATTTGATTCAACAAGGCTACCTGCAACGCACACCACGTGGCCGGATTGCCAGCCAGCGTGCCTATTTGCACTTTGGCTTTGATTTGCCGAAAACCTAGTCGGCTAAGACTGAGCGAAAAATCCTCGCAAACCTTAATCAAGATCAAGACGTTTTTTGCTAAAACAGCCCCATTGGCCGACAACCAATGGGTTTTTTTGATCTAGATTAAGGTTATGTAGCACGTGAACCCTTATCGTAACCCCATCTGCTAGCGGTTGCTGGTGACGAGACAATGAGAAGTGGCTTCCGTTAATGCCGCCGTCTCACCCAGTTTCTTCGCGGTTAATCACAGTTTTGTATCTTGGTTGGTTTGCCTTATTGTTTTTGCAGCCGAGTCGACAAACCGAGCAAAACGCGATTAACACCCCAATGTTGTACCTATAATATTAGTTATACCAATATTATAGGTACAACAT